>NZ_JBHXML010000063.1:0-314 GCF_042720345.1 Kitasatospora sp. NPDC058478
GCCGGGGTTTGCCCGCGGCCCGGGGCGCGCCCGGTCGCGCGGCGGGCCGCTGACGTGCACGCCCGCTCAGCGGGCCGGTACCGCTCCGTTCGGTGCTCCCGGCCCGCTCGGCGTCCCCACCGCGCCGCGGCCCAGCAGCAGGGCGAGGTCGTCGGCCTGGCAGCGGATCTCCGGGATGGCGGTGGTCTCCAGCAGGTTGCCGCGTCGCAGCGAGCCCAGCGTCCACAGCGGTGCCGGCGCCCGGCCGCCGGTGGGGAGGAGCCGGGCGGGGGGGGGGGGGGGGGTAGGCCCCCCCCCCGGGGGGGGGGGGGGGC
>NZ_JBHXML010000063.1:324-65212 GCF_042720345.1 Kitasatospora sp. NPDC058478
CCGCGCCCCCCGGGGGGCGCGCCCCGGGCCCCGGGGGGGGCGGCCCGCCCGGGCGGGGGCGGCGGCCCCCCCCCCCCCCCCGGGGGCGGGGGAGCCGAGGCCGGTGGTGAGCAGGTCGGTGATCAGCGGGTCGTCGACCCGGGTGAGTTCGGCCTCGGAGCCGGTGCAGTTCAGCACCGCCCCCACCCGCAGCGCGCGGCCGTCGTCCAGCCGGACGTCGATGACCTCGCCGACCTCGCCGACCTCGCCGACCTCGTCGGGGCCGTCCGAGGTGGTCTTGGCGTCGGCCACGGTGCCCCGGCCGATGCTGACCAGACCCGCGTCGACGGCGGCGCGCAGGGCCTTGGCGCTGACCGGCGGGATCCGGTGGCGGTGGGTCTCCCAGAGCCGGAGGTCCCGGGCCAGCAGCCGGGCCTGGTCGGCGGGTGGGAGCTGCTGCCACAGGGCGCTGGTGAGGGGGCGGAGGCTGTCGACCCCGGCCCGCCAGTCGCCGTGGACGCGGCGGCAGCGGGCGATCTGGCACAGCACCGCCCGGCGCAGCGCGGGCAGCCCCGCACGGGCGTCGAGCTGCGGGGCGACCGGGGTGGCCGTGGCTACCGGCGCGGTGAGCGGGGTGGCGGCGTGCGGACGGGGGACCAGGCCGTGCCGGGACAGGGCGTGGACGACGCGTCCGGGGCGCTGGAGGCTGAGCGCCATGTCGACCATGGTCAGGCCGGTGCCGACGAGCAGGACGTCGCGGTCCTCGGGGACGGCGGCCAGGGCGCCGGGAGCCCAGGGGTCGGCCAGGAACCGCCCGGAGTCGCGCAGCGCCGGCGGTGCCCAGGCCTTGCCGGGTGCGAAGTTGCCCAGGGCCAGCACCGCCGCGTCGACGTCGAGCGGCGGCCCGTCGTGCAGCCACAGGCGCAGCGGCGGGGTGGTCGTCTGCGGCCGGTGGGTGAGGGCGACGACGCGGTCGGGCACCCGGACCAGGTCGGGGGCGCCGGGGCGGTCGGCCGCCGCCGCCAGGCTCTCGGCGAGGTAGCGGCCGAAGAGGCGCCGGGGGACGAAGTCGTGCTCGCCGCCGCGGTCGCCGAGCCAACGCACGAAGTGGCCGGGGTCGTCCCGGTGGGCGCTCATCTGGCCGGCCCGGACGTTCAGCAGGTGGTGCGGCGCGTCGGTGCCGAACGCCAGCCCCGGGCCCGCGGGCCCGGGGTCGATGAGCCAGATCCGGGCCGGTGCGGGTCTCCCGGCGGCCGCGTGGTGGAGCAGGCGCAGCGCCGTGAGGGTGCCGGCGGCGCCTGCGCCCACCACGGCGATCTCTTGCGGGGTGCTGCTCTGGTTCACGGCGGCCGCGTCGGACGCAGCGGGAGACGTCATGCGGCCAACATCGAGCCGATCGCGCCGCCGCGTCCAACGACGGTTCATAGGCCCCTCGCCAAGCAGGACTTATGGCCGGGTGGCTCGGTGTCGCGCCGACCGGGGTGGGGGCGAAGGTCACGTAGGGTCCCCGGTTCGACACGGTCCGTCCCATAAGGAGAGTTTGGGGGCGCTCAGCCGCTCACCGTTCGAGCCTCTGGTTAGAGGGTGTCACGAAAGCTGTTGACCCCTCACGCGGATCCGCGTTATAACTTCTAACGAACGCGCAAGCATCTATCGAGCGCGGGGCCACCGCACGAGCGCAGGGCCACCGCCGCGTTCGCAGCTCGACAGGCAACGCCCGCCCACCAACTGACACTCGACCAAGGGGAATTCCATGTCCGGCACCCGCAGCACCGGCATCCGCGCCGCCCTGTTCGCCGTCCCGCTCGTCGTCAGCCTCCTCGGCACCGCGGCCGCGCCCGCCGGGGCCGCCGCCTCGCGCCCCGGTACCTCCCTGACCTGCCGAGGCCAGGGCGTCGACCCCCAGGCCCAGGTCCGCTACCGGGCCGAGACGGTGATCCACGCGCCGCTGCACACCATCTGGAAGCTGCAGACCGACGTGGAGCGCTGGCCGTCCTGGCAGGGCCCCGTCGCGAGCGCGGAGCGCCTCGACCACGGCCGCCTGCGCCCGGGTTCGGCGTTCCGGTGGACGACCCCGCTCCCGCCCAACCCCGCGACCACCGCCACCAGCCTGGACATCACCTCGACCGTCCAGCAGCTCAAGCGGGAGTCCTGCCTCCGCTGGACCGGCCCCGCCGACGCCGAAGGGCTGCACATCGACGGCGTCCACGTGTGGAACTTCACCCGGGTCAAGGGCGGCGTCCGGGTGAGCACCGAGGAGACCCACACCGGGCCCCAGGTCGACGCGGACGTCCCCACCGCGACCGCGATCCTGCGTCAGGGCCTCGACGGGTGGCTGCACGACCTGAAGACCACCGCCGAGGCCATCGCCGAGGCCGACGCAGACCGGGGCTGACCTGCGCCGATATGTCCTAGTCGGACAGGGATTCGAGGGCGGCCCGGGCGGCGTTGTGGCCGGGGATGCCGCTGACTCCGCCGCCGCGGACGGCGCCCGCGCCGCACAGCAGGACGTTCGGGTGGGCCGTCGCCACGCCCCAGCGGGCGGCGGGGCCGTCCACCGGCCCGGTCGCGAACGGGAAGGAGAGGTCCCGGTGGAAGATGTGGCCGCCGGGCAGGCCGATCTCCCGTTCCAGGTCGAGCGGGGTCTTGGCTTCCACGCAGGGTCGGCCGGTAGCGTCCGGCGCGAGGCAGTCGACGATCGGTTCGGCCAGCACCTCGTCCAGTTGGGCCAGGCTGGCCGCCAGGGCGCGTTCCTTGGCGGCCGGGTCGGTGAACAGCCGGGCGGGCATGTGCAGGCCGAACAGGGTCAGCGTCTGGAGGCCCTGGCGGACGGCTTCGGGGCCCAGGATGCTGGGGTCGGTGAGGGTGTGGCAGTAGATCTCCGACGGGGGTGCGGAGGGCATCCGGCCGGCCGCCGCCTCGGCGTAGGCGGTCTCCAACTGCCGGTAGCCCTCGGCGATGTGGAAGGTGCCCGCGAAGGCCTCCCGGGGGTCCGCGCCGGTGTCCCGGAGGCGCGGCAGCCGGCGCAGCACCAGGTTGACCTTCAGCTGGGCGCCCTCGGGCGCGGGCCCGGGTTCCTCGCCGAGGAGGCGGGCCAGGGTGGCCGGGGCGGCGTTGACCAGCACCCGGCGGCCCGCCGCGGTGGCCTCGCCGCCTTGGTGGCGGTACGTCACCTCGGCGTCGCCGTGGCCGTCGGTGGCGACGGCGGTGACCTCGCACCCGGTGCGGAGCTCCGCACCGGCGGCCAGGGCCGCCTCGGCCAGCGCGTCCGTCACCGCTCCCATGCCGCCGACCGGGACGTCCCAGTCGCCCGTCCCGTTGCCGATCACGTGGTAGAGGAAGCAGCGGTTCTGCCGGAGCGAGGGGTCGTGGGCGTGGGTGAAGGTGCCGATCAGCGCGTCCGTCAGGGCGATCCCGCGGACCAGGTCGTCGCTGAAGGTCCGTTCGATCGTCTCGCCCAGCGGCCGTTCGAACAGGGTGGTCCAGGCGGCGTCGTCGGCGATCCGCCGGCGCAGTTCGGCGCGTGCGGGCAGCGGCTCGGTGAGGGTCGGGAAGACCCGTCGGGCGACCTGCCCGGTCATGCCGTAGAAGCGCTGCCAGGCCTCCCACTCCCGGTCGGTTCCGGTGAGGGCCCGGAACGACTCCCCGGTCCGGCCGGGGTCGGCGGCGTCCACCAGCAGGCCGGTGGGCTTCCCGTCCCGGACGGTGGGGGTGTACGAGGCGATCCGGCGGCGCCGCAGGTCGAGCCGCAGGCCCAGGTCCTGGACGATCTTGTGCGGCAGCAGGCTGACCAGGTAGGAGTAGCGCGACAGTCGGGCGTCCACGCCCGGGAACGCCCGGGTGGAGACGGCGGCGCCGCCGACCCGGGGCAGCCGTTCGAGCAGCAGGACCCGGTGTCCGGCCCGGGCGAGGTAGGCGGCGGCCACCAGCCCGTTGTGGCCGCCGCCGACGATCACGGCGTCGTACCGGGCGGGGGTGGACGGGTTCGCGTTCACCCCCGCCACGCTACGGGACGGGGGCGGGCCGGGGAATGCCCCGGACACAGCGGCCCCGGAGCGCCGCAGGGCCCCCTCGCAGCGGTTCGCGAGGGGGCCCTGCGGCGTCCGGCCGGTCAGCGGCCGCCGTGGATCAGTTCGACGGAGAAGCCGTGGTCGGTGGCGACGGCAGGCGTTTTGACCTGCGTGACCCCGGTCGCGGCGTCGTGGTACCAGCCCGAGGCGGCCGAGTCGAGCGCCGCCGCCGAGTCCAGCCGGGGCAGCGGTCCGCCCTGCGTGACGACCAGGCGCGGGGCGGGCTTGCCGTGCACGGTGAAGCGGTACCCCCGCGCGGCCGGCTTGCCGGTGTAACTCCCCACGCTGGCACCGACCTTGACGACGGTGACCGGCCCGTGGGCGCGGACGTCCACCCGCTGGGTGGCCGAGGCGCCGGCGGCGAAGCCGCGGGTGACGCCGTCGTCCTCGTACAGGGTGTAGGAGGAGTCGCCCTGCGGGTAGAGGTCGTAGTCGAGCCGGGTGCGGTCCCGGTTCTCCCAGGACAGCGTGCCCTCGGGCCACATCGGCACGATCGAGCCGCCCTTGACGAACAGCGGCAGGGTGTCCAGCGGCGCGGAGTAGCCGTTGATCGTGGTGGGGCCCTGGTAGGTGCGCCCGGTCCAGTAGTCGGTCCAGGTGCCCTTGGGCAGGTAGATGCCGTCGCGCACCGAGGTGTCGGAGTAGACCGGTGCGACGAGGAAGTCCGGCCCGGCCAGGAACTCGTACTTGGCGTTCGGGCCGAGGGCCGCCGGGTCGTCCGGGTACTCCAGGGCGAGCGGGCGCACCGCGCCGATGCCCGTCCTGGTGGCCTCCGCCGACAGCGTGTACATGTACGGCAGCAGCCGCTCCTTCAGCTGGAGGTACTTGCGGTTGATCGAGGTGTACGGCTCGCCGTCCAGCCAGGGCTGCTGGTCGCGCTGCTCCTTGCCGGCCATGTCCTTGGCCCAGCCGTCCATGGTCATGATGGCCGGGAGGAAGGACTTCCACTGGAGGTCGCGGGTGTACATCTTCGGGTCGCGCCGGTAGATGGAGCCGACGTCGCCGGTGTTGTAGGCGATGCCGGACATGGTGGCGCCGGCGTAGGTGGGGATCTGCCAGCGGATGTAGTCCCAGGACAGGCTCTGGTCGCCGCTCCACAGGACGCCGCAGCGCTGGGCGCCGGCCCAGGAGACGGGCAGCCAGACGAAGCCGCGGGCGTCGCTGCCGTCCTCGATGCCGGCCTTGGCCTGGTCGCAGGCGTTCAGCGCGAAGTCGTAGCCGTTGCCGACCCAGGCGACGTCGAGCTTGCGCACCAGGGCGCCGGCCTTGACCTCGGCGGCCTGGTCGGGCAGGCCGTTCTGGGTCCAGAGTCCGAGCTGGGCGTGGTTCTTGCGCAGGCCCTCGCCGGTCTGGGCGAGGTTCTCGTAGCCGCAGCCGTAGCCGTCGTTGACGAGCATCCAGCCGAGCGGCATCTGGTTCTGCACGTAGCCGTCGGCGACCTTGAGCGCGTCGGTGGTGTGGCGTTCGCCGCGGTTGGCGTTGTGCAGGTAGCAGTCGGAGTCGCCGGGCTCCAGGCCGTAGACGGGCGGCATGAAGGGCTTGCCGACCAGGGCGGTGTACTTGCCGATCACCGACTTGACGTCACCGGTGAAGTAGTAGGCGTCCAGGCGCCGTTCCTGCTGTCCGGTGCGCACGGGCGAGCCGAAGTCGTAGCTGCCCGGGGCGAAGGTGTTGCGGAAGACGCCGTAGCCGGCGGTGGAGATGTAGAACGGCTGCGAGTTGTTGTAGCCGCCCTCGTTCCAGTTGGTGCTGTTGGCGACGTGGACGGTCTTGTCCCGGTGGGAGAAGGAGCCGTTCTGCTCGCCGCCGCCGAAGAACTGCTCGTCGGCGCCGCGGACCAGGCTCTGCCGCAGCCCGCTGGTGGACCAGCGCAGCGGGGCGTCCTCCTGCCAGACGGCGGTGCGGTTGTCGGCCTTGTACAGGCCGAACCTCAGGGGGTGCTTGTAGACCCGCAGCACCTGGTCCTTGGAGCGGATGCCGTAGTAGTCGCCGGCGTCGAACGACGAGGTGCCGCGCTGGAGTTCGGGCTGCTTGCGGATGATGGTGCTGCCGGCCGGGTCGGTGAGCACGCCGTCCGGGGCGGCGCGCAGCCGCAGCTGGTCGTCGGCGAGGAAGTCGACCTTGGCCTTGAGGGTGCCGGCGGCGATGTCGTAGCTGCCCTGGCCGCCGGAGAAGGAGGTGAGGTTTCCCGCGTCGGCGGTCTGCGGCAGGTAGGCGCGGCCGGTGAAGGAGCCGCCGTGCACGTCGTAGGGGACGACCAGGACGTGGTAGGTGCCCGAGGCCTTCGGGATGACGGTCGCCTCGGGGTTGGCGGTGCCCGCGCTCTCGGCGACCTCCTTGCCGTTGGCGTCGTAGATGTAGAGGTCGAAGTCGTCGGTGGGGTTCTGCCACTGGATCGAGAGCGGGACGCCGCCCTCGGGGTTGTCGTCCCAGTAGCCGGCGGGCGCGTCGACGGTCAGGTCGAAGCGGCCGCAGACGGTGCCGTCCGGGTCCTGGGCGGCGGACGGGCAGGAGGCGGCGCCGCCGAGGGTGCCCTTGGCGTACGTGGGGCTCTGCCAGGTGGTGCTCTGGTGGCTGCCGTCGAGGACGGCGGAGCCGGGGGTGGCGGCGCGGGCCGGCAGGGCGGGCCCGGCGATGGCGGCGATGCTGGTGAGGGCCACGGTGAGGGCGGCCCGGCGGAGGCGAGGTCGTACCAAGCGCACGGTGTGTTCTCCCGTCGGATGAGCAAGAGATGTTCACTTACTGCGCGAAGCTGCTTGAACATGGGGGAATACAAGCAACATTCACAGTTATGGCCGGTCCATGTCAATGGCAGAGTCGCCGTTCTCGACACCCCGGACGGCCGGGGCTACTTCACCGATCCGGCGGTCAGGCCGGAGACCACGTGGCGCTCGATGACGGCGAACAGCACCACGACCGGCACGATCGCGACCACCGATCCGGCGAACAGGTAGTTCCACTCCACGGTGTAGTTGCCGATGAAGCCGTTGATGCCGACGGTCAGCGGCTGGCTCTCCGGGGCCGTCGACAGGGTCAGGCCCATCACGAACTCGTTCCAGGCGGAGATGAAGGTGAAGATCACCGCGGTGACCACGCCGGGCATGGCCAGCGGCAGCACCACCCGGCGCAGCGCCCCGAGCCGGCCGAGGCCGTCGAGCAGCGCGGCCTCCTCCAACTCGACCGGGATCGAGCCGATGTAGGCGGTGAGGATCCAGACGGCGAAGGCCAGGTTGAAGGCGGCGTTGCAGAGGATCAGCGTCCAGACCGAGTTGAGCATGTCCAGCTGGTAGAACTCGCGGTAGAGGCCCACCAGCAGCGAGGTCGGCTGGAACATCTGGGTGACCAGGACGAGCAGCAGGAAGAGCTTGCGGCCCCGGTACCTGAACCGCGCGGTGCAGTACGCGGCGGGCAGCGCGACCAGCAGCGCCAGCACGGTGGAGCCGCCGGCGACCAGCAGGGTGACCTTGAGGTTGGCGCCGAGCGTCGACTCGCGCCAGACGTCGACGAAGTTGGACCAGGCGGGGTGGTGCGGCAGGTAGCCCGCGTCGCGCAGCTCGTCGGCGGGGCGCAGCGCGGTGACGGCCATCTCCAGGTACGGGAGCAGGAAGACCGCCGCCAGCAGCCAGGCGGCCGCCGCCATGACCAGGGTGCGCGGCCGTATCCGAGCCCGGATCCGCGGCTCGGTCTGCGGCCGGATCCGGCGCGCGGGCGGGCGTGGCCGGCGCGTGGGCGGGCGGGCCGTCAACGCTCCTCCCCGTTCCAGCGGCCGACCTTGAGGAAGACGAGCACCATCAGCACCACCAGGGCGAAGTTGACCACCGACATGGCCGCGGACTCGCCGATGTCGGTGTTCTTCAGCTGGTACATGAACACCGTGCTGGTGGCCGTGGCGCTGCCGGGGCCGCCCTGGGTCATGCCCCAGATGACGGGGAAGGAGTTGAAGACGTTGATCAGATTGATCACGAGGCCGACCAGGAAGGCCGGGCGCAGCAGCGGCAGGGTGATCCTCCGGTAGGCCTGCCACGGGGAGGCGCCGTCCACCCGGGCCGCCTCGTACAGCTCGCCGGGGACGGTCTGCAGGCCGGCGAGCAGGGTGTAGGTGGTGAACGGCAGCGAGACGAAGACGGCGACGAGGACCATCCAGGGCCAGGCGGTCGACGGGTCGCCGAGCCAGTCCCGGGGGCCGTCGACCAGGCCGAGGTCGGTCAGCGCGGTGTTGAGCACGCCGGCCGTCCGGTCGAGCATCCACCGGAAGCCGATGGCGGTCATCAGGACGGACGCGGCCCAGGGGGCGATCAGGGCCCAGCGGGCGAACCTGCGCCCGGGGAAGCGCTGGTTGAACAGCTGGGCCAGGCCGAGCGAGAGCGCCATCGTCAGGCCGACGACGGCCACCGTCCAGACCACCGTCGAGAGCAGCACCCGGCCGAGGTCGGCCTCGCCGAAGAGCTTGCGGTACTTGTCCAGCCCGGCGGAGCCGCGGACGAATCCGCTGGTGCTGATGCGCAGGAACGAGGTGCGGACCATCTCGTAGACGGGCCACAGGACGACGGCCAGGATCAGCAGGACGGCCGGGGCGATCCACGGCAGCGGTCCGAGCCGGCCGGGGCCGGAGCCCGTCCGGGTGGGCCGGCCGGGCCCGGAGGCCTGGGGGGTGGGGGAGTCGAGGGACACGGCGGTGCCTTTCGGACGGGGCGCGGGCCAGGGCGGGCGTGCCCTACTTGTTCGCGACGGCGTCCCGGGCCTTCTTCTGCAGGTCGCCGAGCACCTTGGCCGGGTCGCCGGCGACGGCGGTGCCGATGCTCTTCTTGAGCTCGGCCGAGACCGCGTCCCAGGTGGTGTTGCCGAGCGGGTAGAAGGCGGCGTTCGGCAGGAGGGCGAAGAACGGTTCGAGGTCCTTGTGCTTGCCGCTGGCGGTCATCTCGCGCAGGGTGCCCTGGGTGACCGGCATCAGGTTGTAGGTCTCGTCGAAGGCGAGCGTGTTGTCCTTGGAGTACGCGAAGTCGAGGAACTTCCTGATCTGGTCGCGGTGGCCGTTCTTCTTGAAGGCCATCGTCCAGTCCGCGACGCCGAGGGTGGAGGCGAGCGGGCCCGTCCTGCCGGGGACGGGCGCGACGCCGTAGTCGACCTTGCCGTCCTTGGACATCTGGATCAGCGAGGGGTGGCCGTCGGCCATGGCGGCCTTGCCCGCGGCGAAGTCGGCGAAGGCGGTCTTGCGGTCGGTGGTGGCCGGGTTGGCGTAGGTCAGGCCGGTGTCGACGAGGTTGGTCTTGAGCCAGCGGAAGGTGTCGACGTTGGCCTGGCTGTCGATGGCGTACGTGCCGTCCTTGGCGGTGGGGCCGCCGCCGTTGCCGAGCTCCCAGATCATGCTCTCGCCCTGGGCCTCCTCCGGGCCGAGCGGCAGTGCGTAGGGGGTGACCCCGGGCGCCTTGGCCTTGATCAGTTCGGCGTCCTTGCGCACCTCGTCCCAGGTGGTGGGCGGCTGGGTGATGCCGGCCTGCTGGAAGACGGCCTTGTTGTAGAAGAGGGCGCGGGCGGAGGAGACGAACGGGATGCCGTACTGCACGCCGTCGACCCGGCCGGCGTCGGCGAAGCTCGGGATCAGGTCGGCCCGGGTGCCGGCGGACAGGACGTCCTCGGCCTTGTAGAGGAGGTCGTCGGCGACCTTGTCGGCGTAGCCCCCGGTCTGCAGGACGTCGGGGACGTTGCCGCTCTGGATCATCGTCTTGACCTGCTTGTCGATGTCGTTCCAGTTCATCACCTGGACGTCGACCTTGATGCCGGGGTTGGCCGCGGTGAACGCGGTGGCGACGCCGTTCCAGTAGGCCTTGGAGCTGTTGGACTCCTTCTCGCCGTAGTCGGCGGCGACGAGTTTGAGCGTCACGGGGCCGTTCGGGGAGGACCCGCCACTGCTGCCGCCGCACGCCGTGAGGGCGAGCGCGCCGACGGCACAGACCGCCCAGAGGGCACGTACACGTGTGTTCACCGCAGTTACCGCCTTCGTACGCCGCTTGATCCTAGTTGCTTGAAGAGCGCTGGTTCTGAGCAGATTCGAAAGAGCGTGGCGTCGGGCAGTATTCACGAGGCGGACCGGCGGGGTCGAGGTGTCGCCCGGATGTCGTTATCGGACCGTTGCATGACAACTGACGGTGCGGCAGAGAGCCCGGCCGGTTCTCCCCGGCCGGGCACCCCGTGTGAACAGGTCAGACGCGTGCGACCCGGACCCCGCAGGCGGCGATCGCCTTCTCCTGCGCGGCGGTGGCCTCGTCGTCGGTGACGAGGTCGTGCACCTCGGCGAGCGGGCAGATCTTGGCGAAGGTCACCCGGCCGATCTTGGTGCTGTCCGCCAGGACCACCGAGCGCGCGCTGGCGTGCAGGAACGCGCGGTCGGTCTGGGCCTCCATCTCGTCGTGCGTGGTGCAGCCCTCCTGCGCCGTCAGGCCGTCCACCCCGATGAACGCGAGGTCCAGGTGGTACTGGGCGAGCATCCGGTCGGCGGCCGGCCCCACCAGCTCGTAACTCGTGGTCCGGGCCAGGCCGCCGACCACCACCAGGCGGACGTCCGGCCGGACGATGAGGTCCGCCGCGATGTTGACCGCGTTGGTCACGATGGTGATCCCGCCGCGCTCGGCCAGCACCCGGGCCAGCTCGCTCGTCGTCGTGCCGCCCGTCAGGCCCACCACGGCGCCGTCCGGCACCAGCCGGTCGGCCGCCAGCGCTATCCGCCGCTTCTCGGCCTGCCGCGTCCCGTGCTTGTGGCGCAGCGGCAGTTCGAGGTTGACGGCACCGGTGACCGCCCCGCCACGGGTGCGGTGCAGCAGGCCCTGCTCGTGCAGTTCCTGGAGGTCCCGGCGGACGGTGGCCGGTGACACCTGGAGGAGGCCGGCCAGCTCGTGCACATCGGCGCTGCCCGCCTCGGTGATGTGGGCGAGGATCCGGGCGGTACGGTCGGCTTTGAGCATGGCCGAAGTCTAGGGCGTGTCCGTTGGATCACGCCGGGCCCGTGGGGCGGCGGACTGTGCGCAGAACCGCGCAAGCCGGCCGGGCGGCCCGGAGCGGGGGCGTCACCGGGTGGCGAAGACCCAGCGGTCGGCGGCGAAGGCGTCGTGGGGTTCGGGCCGGGGGCCGCGGCCGTAGTGGCGGGTGAAGTCGAACGGGGTGTGGACGGTGGTGGACCAGCCGCGCGCGGTGAGATCGGCGGTGGTGTCGGGGCGCGGCCCGGCGTCGAACAGGGCGAGCAAGTCGACGCCGAGCCGCTCGCGGGCGGTCGTGTAGACGGGGTTGTCGCGGACCGCCGCGGACTCCGGTCCGAGCCTGGCCTCGTACGCCAAGGTGCTGCCGGCGGCGCCGAGTCGGTCGACGGCGGCCGCGAGCCGCTGTTCGGCGGCGGCGGGCAGATAGGGCAGCAGGCCCTCGGCGAGCCAGGCGGTCGGCTCGGCGGGCTGGAAGCCGGCCGCGGTGAGGGCGTCGGCCCAGTCGCCGCGCAGGTCGGCGGCCACCGGCACGCGGCGCGCCGCCGGCCGGGCGTCGAGCCGGTCGAGGACGCGCTGCTTGAACGCGAGGACCTCGGGCCGGTCGACCTCGAAGACGGCGAGGTCGGCGGGCCAGTCGAGCCGGAAGGCCCGGGTGTCCAGGCCGGCGCCGAGCAGGACCACCTGGCGGACGCCCAGGTGGGCGGACCACAGCAGCTGGTCGTCCAACGCCCTCGTCCGCAGGGCGAAGTAGCGGCCGAGCCGACCCCAGAGCGGATCGGCCTCGCCGTCCGGGACATCCCGGGGGTGGACCGGCCAGTGCGCGGAGGACCGGGCGGCGCGCACGAAGTGCTCGGCGTGGGCGTCCCGGGCGAGGGCGTCGGGGCGGTGGGTCTCGATCGCGCGGGCGGCGGCGACCATCAGGGCGGTCGGTCCGACGCCCTCGTCGACGCCGGCACGGGGGCGGGCGGCGGTGGCCATGGTCCCTCCTGGTGTTCGGACTTCGGGAAGCCGCGACCAGGTCCTGTCCGGCAGGATCGGCCGGACAGGCTGGACGGCGGACCGGTCGTGGGTGGTGGCGCGGGCGCCGTGGGCCCGGTGCGTGGAGCGCGGGACGGCGCCGCCGGGCAGGCGCGGGGCGGCGGCGCCGTCGCTCAGCCGATCCGGGGCGGGCGCGCCCCGGGGAGATCAGGCGGCGGGTTGGCCCACCAGCAGGTCGCCGGGGATGCCGGCCTTGTCCGGGGCGTAGTAGTCGCGGATCCCGGCGGCCCAGACGGCCACCGTGATGCGGTCCTCGGGGGTGGGGCCGAAGGCGTCGAAGAGGGCGTGGATGTTGGCGTGCTCGAAGCCGATCGCGGTCATCAGCGCCACGAACAGCGGGCGCTCGATCAGGCCGTCGCCGTCCGGGTCGCCGAGCGCGGACAGGGCGTCGGCGAACTCGCCGGCGGCGGGGCCGAAGCGCTCGGGCGAGAGGACGAAGCCGCCGAACTCCTCGCGGCTGATCACGCCGTCGCCGTTGGTGTCCAACTCGCTGACCAGGGTGGTCCAGTAGCGCCGGAAGGCGGCGCGGATCGCGGCCTTCGCGGCCTCGTCCGAATCGGCGGCGGCCGCGACCACGCGGGCCGTCATCAGGTTGAAGTCGTCGACCTCGACGACGCCGTTGCGGTTGGCGTCGAACAGGGAGAAGACGAGGTCGATCCGCCGGGTGGCCTCGGTGGGCATGTGTCGCTACCTCTTTCCGTGGGTTCACGCGTGTCCGTGGGTCCATGCGTTCCGGTGGGACCGGATGGTGTGCGTCCGATCGGTCTCCCCACTATCGGCCACCCGGGTCGGGGCGGATGAGTCATGATCGAGTTCTTCACCTGATGGAGTGAACTATCAGCGTTCGAAAGCCAGTTGGCGCGCAAACGGCCCTGCTCAGGCCGCCGGGGCGGCCGGCCGCCAGTCGGCGGGGCCGGTGGGCGGGAGGTGCCGGGGCAGGCCGGGTGTCCAGCGCTTGGTCCCGTCGGGCAGGACGGCGAGGGCCTCGACGCCGGGCTGCCGGGCGGCCCAGGCGAGCGCGCGGTCGGGGCCCATCGCGAAGGCGGCGGTGGCCCAGGCGTCGGTGCGGGCGATCCCGGTGCCGGGGGCGCCGACCAGGGTCAGCGAGGCGAGGCCGGACGCCGGCCGGCCGGTGTGCGGATCGAGGATGTGCGCGCCGCGCTCGGCGATGCCGGAGGTGGCCACCGCGAGGTCGTCGCCGCCCAGCACGGCGGCCAGCGCGCCCGGCCGCAGCGGGTGGGCGACCCCGATCCGCCACGGGCCGCCGGCGGTCTGCACGTCCCCGCCGCCGCTGACGCAGTACTGCCGGGCCCCGGCGGCGGCCAGCAGCCCGGCCGCCTCCTCGACCGCCCACCCCTTGACCCAGCCGCTCGGGTCGAGCCGGCTGCCGGGCCGCTCGGTGAAGAAGCCGTCGGTCTGCGCGGCGACCTCGCGGCAGGCCGCCAGGACGACGCGGACCTGCGGATCGCAGTCGGCGAGGGCGAGTTCGCCCCGGTCGAGGCGGCTGATGTCGCTGTCCGGCCGGTAGGGCGAGAACACCGCGTCGATCCGGTGCAGCCGGTCGGCGATCCGGCGGAGCGCGGCGGGCGTGTCCGGGCCGGGATCGCGGACGGCGATCGAGAAGACGGTGCCCATGACGGGTTCGGCGTGGCGGAGCACCGCGCCTCACCGCCCGGCGCGGTCGAGCGCGCTCTGCAGGGAGCGGACGTAGCCGTCGCTGGTGAAGGTCGCGCCGCTGACCACGTCGATCCCGGCGCTCTGTGCGGCGATCGCCTCCTGGTTGAGCAGGGGCAGCGCGGAGCTGTTGATCTCGCGGTCCCGGCGGTCCTCGGTGGGGTACTTGACGACGTCGACGGCGGTGATCCGGCTGCCGGCGAGGGTGACCTCGACCTGGACGGGGCCGTAGCGGGTGTTCACGGCGTCGCCGGTGACCTTCCGGGTGCCGCCGGCGCCGGCCGCGGCACCGGCGGCCGGTGCGCTGGGAGAGCCCGACGGCCCAGCGGTGGCGTCGGAGGCCCCGGCGGCGGTACCGGACGAACCCGTGGCGCCGGACGAACCCGCGCCGCCTGACGAGCCTGCGGTACCGGACGAGCCCGTGCCTCCGGAGCTGATCACCGGCGCGGGCCCGGCGGCCCCGTGCGGTTTGAGGGAGAGCAGCAGGACGACTCCGGCCGCGGTGGCGGCACCGGTGACGACGGCTCGGCGCATGGGCGGGGCTCCTCGGGGGTGTGGCGGAGGTGGCGGTGTGACGGGTCTCGGCAGGTCCGGCGGGCTCGGCGAGCGGGCTCAGAAGTCGAAGGACTCCCGGTGGATGCGCCCCGCCCGCACCCCGGCGGCCCGCAGCGAACGGACGGCCTCCTCGGCCAGCGCGTCCGGCCCGCACAGGTAGACCTCGTGCTCGGCGAGGTCGGGGACGAGCCGGGCGAGCGCGCGGCCGAGGTCGCCGATCCGCGCCCGCGGGCCGACCAGTTCGTGCACCGCGGCGCCCCGCCGCCGGGCCACCTCCGCCAGCTCGGCCCGGAACAGCACGTCCTCCGGGCGCCCGGCCCGCTGGACCAGGGTCAGTTCGCCCGGCAGCGTCTCGAACAGCGCCCGCAGCGGGGTGATCCCCACCCCCGCCCCGAGCAGCAGCACCCGGCGCCGCCGTTGCAGCCGCCCGGTGAACGCCCCGTACGGGCCCTCGGCGCGCACCGGTGTGCCCGGGCGCAGCGCGGCCACCGCGGCGCTGTGCCCGCCGAGGTCCTTGACGGTGAAGCGCAGGAAGTCCGGGCGCGGCGGCGCGGACAGCGAGTACGGGTTGGCGGCCCACCGCAGGCCGGGCGCCTGGAACTGGAGGCGGAAGAACTGGCCCGGCTCGGACCGGAGTTCGTCCAGCCGCCGACCGGTCAGGAACAGCGACACCACGCCCGGCCCCTCCCGCCGGACCTCCGCCACCCGCAGCCGGTGCCGGCGGTCGAGCAGCCAGGGCCGGGCCAGCCGGTACCAGCCCAGCAGGGCGGCGGTGCCGAGGTAGAGCGCGTACCAGGCGGCGCGGGCCGGGCCGTCGCCGAGGTCGGCGCCGGTGGCCAGCTGGTGGCCGAAGGCGAGCGC
This sequence comes from Kitasatospora sp. NPDC058478, assembly GCF_042720345.1. Classification (NCBI taxonomy): domain Bacteria; kingdom Bacillati; phylum Actinomycetota; class Actinomycetes; order Kitasatosporales; family Streptomycetaceae; genus Kitasatospora; species Kitasatospora sp. NPDC058478. The sequence continues at coordinate 15,473 of NZ_JBHXML010000063.1, forward strand.
CACCGCGAGGTAGGTGGCCAGGTGCAGGTAGTACCAGGCCTCGTACGGGAGGCGGCGCCGGGCGGCCCGGGCGGAGACGGCGCCGGTGCCCAGCATCAGCAGGGTGCCCAGCGCGGCCTTGAGCATCTCGGGGTAGTGGAGGACGATCTCCACGCCCTCGCCGAACAGGCCGCGCCCGTCCGTCAGCGCGTACCCCCAGACGACCGACAGCACGTGCACCGTCACCACGGCGACCAGCCAGCGCCCGCCGAACGCGTGCCAGCGGGCCAGCCGGTCGGCGCCGACCCCGCGCTCCACCGGCGGCAGCCGGGCCATCAGCAGGAGCAGCACCGGCGCCGCGTACCCGGCGAGCAGACCGGTGATCCGGCCCGCCCCGGTCAGCCAGCCGGCCGCGCCGGCGACCGCAGGGGTGTCGGACCACCACAGCGCGAGGACGCCGAGCGCCCCGGCGGCGATCAGGCCCAGCACCGCGTCCGGCCGGGCGGCGGCCGGGCGGCGCGGGGCCGCCCGGCGGGTGCGGGCGGCGGGTCTCGGCGGGGCGGCGGTGGCCATCGGGGATCCTCCTTCGGGCCCGGCGGGCGAGCACCGCCGGGGCGCACCACGATCCCACCGGAACCTCTGAGCCGGCTCTGAACCGGTGCCGCCGCCCCCGTCGCCCCCGGCGGTGTCGCCGCAGGTCAGGGCGGGTGGAGCGGGTTCTGCGGGCGACTGCCGGTCTCAGGGCTTTCTCATCGCGGTGGGCCAGGATGAAGGCGGCCGACCGCCTGCACCCAGGGAGCACCATGGACGACACCGCCGAGCGGGGCGCCGACCGGCAGGACTGGCGGGTCCTGGTCGTCGACGACGAACCGGACCTGGTGGAGGTGGTCTGCGGCGCGGTCCGCTACGAGGGCTGGCAGGCACGGGGCGAGACCACCGGTCTGGCCGCCGTCCGGGCGGCGGCGCACTGGCGCCCGGACGCCGTGGTGCTCGACATGATGCTGCCCGACCTCGACGGCATGGAGGTGCTGCGCCGCATCCACGCCGAGCGGCCCGAGGTGCGGGTGCTCTTCCTCACCGCCCGGGACGCCGTCGAGGACCGGATCGCGGGCATCGCGGCGGGCGGCGACGACTACGTGACCAAGCCGTTCAGCCTGGCCGAGGTGGTGGTCCGGCTGCGCGGGCTGCTGCGCCGGGCCGCCCCGCCGGGGGTCGCGGGGCAGCCGCCCGCACACGCCCTGGTGCTCGGCGACCTCGTCCTCGACGAGCGGGCCCGTGAGGTCACCCGGGCCGGCGAGGTGGTCGACCTCAGCCCGACCGAGTACGCGCTGCTCGCCCACCTGATGCACCACCCGCGGCAGGTGCTCAGCAAGGCGCAGATCCTGGACGCCGTCTGGTCGTACGACTTCGGCGGGCAGGCGCACGTCGTCGAGCTGTACATCAGCTATCTGCGCAAGAAGCTGGACGCGGGCCGGACGCCGATGATCCACACGGTGCGCGGCGCCGGGTACCTGATCAAGGCGGCCCCGTGACCGGCCGGCCCACGACGGACGGCCTGGTCACGGGCGCCGCCAGGGCGCGCCGCCGAGCCGCCCGGCTGGTGCCGCGGACGCTGCGGGCCCGGCTGATCGCCGGCCTGCTGGTGCTGCTGGTGGTGACCTGCGCCGCGGTCGGCCTCGCCACCACGGCGGCGCTGCGCCACTTCCTGGTGGACCGCCTGGACCAGCAGCTCGCCGACGCCGGCGGGCGCTACGCCGCCAGCCTGGAGCACGCCGGCCAGGGCGGCGGCACCGACACCCGGGCGCAGACCCCCGGCACCCTGGGCGCCCGGCTGCTGGACGGCCGGGTCACCGCGGCGGGCGTGGTCGACGGGGACGCCGACGACGCCAACGGCCCCAGCGCCGACGACCGGCTGGTGTTCTCGCCGGCCGAGCAGCGGGCCCTCGCCGCCCTGCCGGTCGGCGGGCCGGCCCGCACCGTCGACCTGGGCCGCGCGCAGGGCCACTACCGGGTGCGCGCGGTGGCCGGCCGGGACGGCGACGTGCTGGTCAGCGGACTGCCGCTGCGCCCGGCCGAGGACACCGTGGACCGGCTGGCGACCCTGGAGCTGACCGTCTTCGCGATCGCCGTCGCCGGGGCGGGGGCGGCCGGGGCGGTCTGGGTCGGCTGGTCGCTGCGTCCGCTGCGGCGGGTGGTGGGCACGGCCGAGCGGGTCGCCGCGCTGCCGCTCGCCAGCGGCGCCGTCACGCTGGCCGAACGCGTCCCGGACGACGATCCGCGGACGGAGGTCGGCCGGGTCGGCGCGGCGCTCAACCGGATGCTCGGGCACGTGGGCGACGCGCTGGCCCGCCGGCACGCGGTGGAGGAGCGGTTGCGGGCGTTCGCGGCCGACGCCAGCCACGAGCTGCGTACCCCCGTGGCGGCGGTCCGAGGCCACGCCGAACTCGCGCTGCGCCACCCGGGCGCGGTGCCCGGGCCGGTCCGGCACTCGCTGGAGCGGATCGACGCGGAGGCGGTGCGGATGGGCGCGATCGTCGAGGACCTGCTGCTGCTCGCCCGGCTGGACGCGGGCCGGCCGCTGGCCGACGCGGAGGTCGACCTGACCCGGATCGCGCTGAACGCGGTGGCCGACGCCCGGGCTGCCGGGCCCGGGCACCGCTGGCGCCTGGCGCTGCCCGAGGAGCCGGTGCTGGTGCGCGGGGACGCGGACCGGCTCAGCCAGGTGGTGGTCAACCTGCTGGCCAACGCCCGGACCCACACCCCGCCCGGCACCGAGGTCGAGCTGAGTCTGGAGCCGGCCGGGGCGGAGGTGCGGCTGGCCGTCGCCGACGACGGCCCGGGGATCGCGCCGGAGCTGGCGGGCCGGATGTTCGAGCGGTTCGTCCGGGGGGACCGCGCGCGCTCGCGTTCGACCGGGTCGACGGGGCTCGGCCTGTCGATCGTGCGGGCGGTGGTCCGGGCGCACGGCGGCACGGTGGACGCGGCGAGCCGGCCGGGGCGCACCGTGTTCACCGTCCGGCTGCCGCTCTGACCGGGGGCGCGGGACTGGTGGTGCGGAAGCGGTGGCGGTACTCGGTCGGGGTGGTGTCGAGCCGGCGGCGGAAGGCCCGGACCAGGGTGTCGGTGGTGCCGAACCCGCAGTCGGCGGCGACGCGTTCGAGCGTGGCATCGGTGGATTCGAGCTGGTGGCGGGCGAGTTCGACCCGGGCCGACTCGATGTAGGCGCTGGGTGTGGTGCCCAGTTCGGTCTTGAAGATCCGGGTCAACTGCCTTTCGCTGACGTGGGCGTGGGCGGCGAGGTCGGGGACGGTGAGCCGGTCGGTGAGGTTGCGCAGGACGTGGTGGCGCAGCTCCTCGACCCGCCGGGTGGTGGAGACGGGTTCCAGCGGGACGCTGAACTGGCTCTGGCCGCTGGGGCGTTTGAGGTACATCACGAGCTGGCGGGCGACCCTCAGCGCGAGCTCCTCGCCGAAGTCCTCGGCGACCAGGGCGAGGGAGAGGTCGAGGCAGGCGCTGATGCCCGCGCCGGTCCAGATGTCGCCCTCGCGGATGAAGATCGGGTCGGCGTCCACCTCGATCTCCGGGTACTCGGCGGCCAGTTGCGCGGCGGTCGACCAGTGGGTGGTGGCGCGCTTGCCGTCGAGGAGGCCGGCGGCGGCGAGCAGGTGCGCGCCGACGCAGACCGAGGCGATGCGGCGCGAGCGCCCGGCGAGGGTGCGCACCCGGTCGACCACGGCCGGGTCGGTGCGCGGGTGGACCAGGCGCGGGCCGTCCACCTCGACGGCGCCGGGCACCAGCAGGGTGTCGATGGCGCTCGCGGCGGCCTCGTCGAAGGTGAGGTCGGGCAGGATCCGCACGCCGGCGGCGGTGGTGACCGGGTCCGTGGTCGCGGCGGCGAGGACGACGCGGTAGCCGGTCGCGTCGTCGGTCTCCCGCCGGACGAGGGAGAACACCTCGGGCGGTCCGGTGACGTCGAGCAGGTCGACGCCCTCGAACAGGACGATGACGATCAGTCGTTGTACGGCGCCCACGGCCCCACCTGCGCTCTCTTCGTGCTCTCTCGATGTCGGAATCTGCAGGTTAGACGGCATTGCCGACATCCGGTGGCCGGTCGTAGCGTTCCAGGGGCCGGGCCGCCGCGGCCGTCGCGGCCGCCGCCCGCCCTTACCCGTGTACCGAACCGAAGGTGGTCCCCTCATGCCCACGACGACCCTGCGCGCCCTGAACGGCTTCGACGAGACGCCCGCCACGCTCGCCGCGTCCACGCTGATCCTGATCGACTACCAGAACACCTACGTGCGCGGCGTGATGGAGCTGGAGGGCTGGCGGGAGGCGCTCGACGCGGCCGCTGCCCTGCTCGCCCGGGCGCGCGCGGCGGGCGCCACGGTCATCCACGTGATCAACGACGGCGGCGCGGGCACCCCGTACGACGTCCGTGCCGAGATCGGGCAGATCCACCCCGCCGTGGCGCCGGTCGAGGGCGAGGTCGTGGTCGTCAAGCAGGCCCCGGACGCCTTCGCCGGCACCGGCCTGGGCGCCCTGCTCGACGAGGCTGGCCACCAGGACGTGGTGGTCGCCGGCTTCATGACCCACATGTGCGTGGCCTTCACCACCGCGGGCGCCTTCCTGCGCGGCAACCGGCCGACGGTCGTCGCCGACGCCTGCGCGACCCGCCCGCTCGCCTCGGCGGGCACCCGGGTGACCGCCGCCCAGCTGCACCGCAGCGCCCTGGCGACGATCGGCGACCTGTACGGCGTGGTCGTGGAGTCCCAGGCCGCGCTGAGCTGAACCGTTTCCGTCGGGGCCCGGCCCGTCGGCCGGGCCCCGACAGCGGCGGTGTCAGGCCAGTGGGCGGCAGAGCAGCGCGTCCGGGACGCCGGCGTGCAGCCAGCGCCAGGTGAAGGCGACCCCCGCGACGTACTCGTTCGAGGCGCACTGTCCCTTGTAGGCCCCGGGCGCCCAGTCGCTGGCCGCCGAGTCGGCGCCGGTGGCGGCCGGGGGCCGGTTGTCGCCGTGGTCGAACCAGAGCACCCGGTCGGCCGCGGCGGGCGGCGCGGCCGCGGCCGGCGCGCAGAGCAGGGCGGCCATCGCATCGGCGCGGACGCTGTAGCCGACCGCGAACCGGCCGTCCGGGCACTGGAGTTTGTTGTAGCCGGGCGCCCAGTCGCCGCCGGTGACGTAGCGCTCGTCCGTGACGGTCGTCCAGGCGTCCGGCCCGGTGGCGGGCTGCCCGGCGTCGGTGCACAGGCCGCGGCCGTCACCGCGGCCGAGGCCGATCAGGCGCTGGCCGTCCGGGCAGTTCCCCTTGCGGTTGCCGCTGCTCCAGTCGGGCAGGGCCAGCATCCGCCGGGAGGCGTTCTGGTCGGCGTGGTCGAGGTCGAGCAGGTTCCAGCGGGCGGCGGCCGGCACCGGGCCGGTGTACCCGGGGGCGGCGACCAGCCGGTTCCAGTCCGCGGCGCGCCAGTCGCCCGGGTCCTCGACGCTCAGCCGCCGGCCGGCCCGGTCGTAGTGGAGGAGCGCCCAACTGTCCTGCGGTACACCGTCGTTGTGCCACCCGACCAGCGGCCAGACGGCGAAGTCGGTGTCGTGTTCGGCCAGGATCGCGGTGAAGCGGTCGAACCAGGCCTGCTCCTTGGCGTCGGTCGGGCCCCGCCCGCCCGCGCCGAACTCGCTGATCCAGACCGGGGCGGTGAAGTGCTGCCCGGCGCGGGTGACGAAGAGCGCCTCCTCGTCGACCACGGCAGCGAGTTGACTGGGCGTCAAGTCCTGGTAGCGGGGATCGCCGGTGGCGCCCGGACCGCTGCCCGCACCGGTGTTGGCCGAGCCGGTGTACCCGTAGAAGTGCGCCGAGTAGACCAGTTTGCCCGAGTCGATCAGGGTGTGGGAGAGCGTGGCCACCGGCTTGAGCATCGGACGGCCGTGCGGCAGGCCCGCCAGCGGGACGCCCTGCCAGTTGATGCCCTCCATGATGATCAGCAGGTCGGGGTCGGCCTGGAGGATCCGGTTGCCCGCCTCCTCGAAGGCGGCGTACGCGTCGTGGCCGTCGCCCAGGCCCCAGTTGGGGTCGTCCCAGGTGTCGCGGCGGACCTCGTTGCGCAGGTCGGCGCCGACCACGCGCTTGTTGGTCCGGTACCGGTCCACCATGAACAGCCAGTCCTGCTCCCACGTCTCGGTGGACTGGCCGCTGTTCCACCGCTCGTTGCCGTCCAGGCCGCAGCAGAACCGGTACCCGGTGGTGTGGTTGTTGAGGATCACCGCGAACCCGTCGGCGGTGAGCGCCGCCACCACCGCGTCGTACACCTGCAGCGGGGTGCTGCCGCGCAGCCCGGGGTTGGCGGCGACGGCGGCGTCCGGGACGGCGGCGGTGTCCCGGATCATCGCGTCCGCGAACGGCAGTCGGACGCTGTTGAGCCCGAGGCTGTGGAAGCCCGCCGTGATCTCGGACAGCGGCGCCCGGTCGAGGCCGAGCGGCAGGTTGTACGAGACCTGGCCGGCCTGGTTGTTCGCCGGATCGGTGGTCGAGCCGCTGCCCTGCCACGTGCCCTGCGCGCCGGACCAGTTGCCGGACTTCAGCTTGAACCGGTCGCCCGACGCGTCGACGACGTACCGCCCCCGGGTGCTGAGCGGCCCCGCCCAGGAGGCCGCCAACTGCGCGCCGCTGAGCGGCACCGGGGCGGCGGTGGTGGCGCTTTCGGTGGCGATGTCCGGGGCGGCGGTAGCGGCAGTGGCCGCCGGCACAACGAGCAGCGCGGACAGCGCCGTTGCCGCGGACAGCACGCGGAGCGCGAGTCTTCTCATGAGGGTTCCCAGCGGTGAGGGTGGGTGGGTGTCCGTACACGGTCACCCGGGATCCTGGCACAGCCGCGCCCCGCCCGGCAGCCCTCCGGTCCACCCCGTCCGCCCTCTGGACGAATACCTCTCACTGAGAGCTAAAATCGGAGGTATGAGTGCGACACCGGAAACGCTCACCCCCGCACCGGCCGTCGACCTTCCGACGACCCCCGATCCCGACGTGGCCGACGAACTCTCCGCCCTGCTGGTCGGCATCCAGCGCCTGGTCCGCCGCCGGCTGCGGCAGGGACTCACCGAGCCGAGGCTGCGCGGGGCCCAGATCGAACTGCTCCGCCTGGTGATGGACACCCCCGGGCTGCGGGTGTCCGACGCGGCCGAGGAGCTGTGCCTCGCCGGAAACTCGGTCTCCACCCTGGTCAACCAGCTGGTCGCGTTGCGGCTGCTGCGCCGCGAGGTGGACCCGGCCGACCGCCGGGCGGCCCTGCTGTACGCCACCGACGAGGCCGTCGAACGCCTCGCGGTCTGGCGGGCCCGGCGCGCCGCGCTGGTGGGGGAGGTGGTGGCCGGGCTGCCTGCCGACTCCCGGGCGGCCCTGGCCGCCGCGGTGCCCGCGCTGCGCGAGGTGGCGACGGGCCTGCGCACCCGACCGGGCGAGCCGGGGGAGGAGGAGCGATGACGTTCCCGGAGAACGGCGGTGACGAGGCGGTGGTCTGCCGCGGCCTGGAGTACACCTTCCACCACGGGCGCGGGAAGGGCAGCAGCACCAAGGCCGTCGACGGTGTCGACCTGACCGTGCGCACCGGCGAGGTGTTCGGCCTGCTCGGCCCCAACGGCGCGGGCAAGACCACCACGATCCGGGCGATCACCACCCTGCTGCCGGTCCGCGCCGGCATGGTGCGGGTCTTCGGCCACGACCCCGCCCGGCAGCGGATGGAGGTCCGTCGGCTGCTCGGCTACGTGCCGCAGCAGCTCTCCGCGGACGGCGGGCTGACCGGTCGGGAGAACGTCGCGCTGTTCGCCCGCGTCTTCGACGTGCCGCACGGCGAGCGCCGCGAGCGGGTCGCCCAGGCGCTGGCCGCCGTCGGCCTCGCCGAGGCGGCCGACCGGATGGCCGGCACCTACTCCGGCGGCATGGTCCGCCGGCTGGAGCTCGCCCAGGCCCTGGTCAGCGCCCCGCGCCTGCTGGTGATGGACGAGCCCACCATCGGCCTGGACCCGATCGCCCGCACCGGCGTCTGGGAGTGCGTCGAGGCGGTCCGCCAGGCCACCGGGATGACGGTGCTGGTCACCACCCACTACATGGACGAGGCCGACCGCTACTGCGACCGGATCGCCCTGATGGACCGCGGCCGGATCCGCGCGCTCGGCACCACCGAGGAGCTGAAGACCGTGGTCCGCGCGCAGGATCCGCAGCTCGCCGACCCCAGTCTGGACGACGTGTTCCGCCACTTCGCGGGCCGCGAGCTGGCCCCCGGCGAGGCCCCGGAAGGAGAGTTCAGCGATGTCCGCCGTACCCGCCGCACCGCCTCCCGCGTCGGCTGAGCCCCCGGGCCCCGCCGCCACTGCCGCCGCGACCGCGACCGCCGCCCGGCCCGACCTCGGACTGCTGCTGGTCCCCCCGCGTGCCCGCACCGGCTGGCGGCTGGTGCCCGCCCGGACGCTGGCGATGTGCACCGTCGAGCTGCAGAAGCTGCGCCACGACCGCACCGAGCTCTACACCCGGGCCGTGCAGCCCGCGCTGTGGCTGCTGATCTTCGGGGAGACCTTCACCCGGCTCAAGGCCATCCCCACCGGCGGCATCCCCTATCTGGACTTCCTGGCCCCCGGGATCATCGCCCAGTCCGCCATGTTCATCGCGATCTTCTACGGCATCATGATCATCTGGGAGCGGGACTCCGGGGTGCTCACCAAGCTGCTGGTCACCCCCACCCCGCGCGCGGCGCTGGTGACCGGCAAGGCCTTCGCCGCCGGGGTGAAGGCGGTGATCCAGGCCGTCGTCGTGGTGGTGATCGCCGCCCTGCTCGGAGTCGCGATGACCTGGAACCCGCTGCGGCTGCTCGGGGTCGTGGTCGCCGTGCTGCTCGGCTCGGCGTTCTTCTCCTGCCTCTCGATGACCATCGCCGGCATCGTGCTCACCCGTGACCGCCTGATGGGCATCGGCCAGGCGATCACCATGCCGCTCTTCTTCGGCTCCAACGCCCTCTACCCGGTGGACCTGATGCCGGGCTGGCTCCAGGTGGTCAGCCGGGCCAACCCGCTCAGCTACCAGGTCGACGCCCTGCGCGGCCTGCTGATCGGCACCCGCGCCCACCTGCCGCTCGACTTCGCCGTCCTGACCGTGGCCACCGTGCTCGGCATCACCGCGGCCTCCGCGCTCCTCGGCCGGCTGGCCCGCTGACGCCCGCGCCGCTGCGCCACCGCGCGGCCGCCGGCCCGTGCGGGGTCAGCCGCGCGGCTGACGGGGCAGGGTGAGGGTGAGGGCCTCGGGGGAGGCGGGCGGAAGGGCGAGGGCGGAGACGGTCTCGGCGGGGAGCGGGCGCAGGCCGAGCAGGGCGGTGGCCAGGCGGGTGGTGGCCCGGTGCCAGTCGGGGATGCGCTGGAGCATGGCGTGGCCGCTGCCGGTGACGGTGTAGCCGCAGACGCGGGCGCCGGCGGCCCGGCTGCGGGCGGCGAAGGCCCGGGTCTCGGCGGGCGGGGTGACCTTGTCGCGGTCGCCGTGCAGCAGCAGCACGTCCCGTCCGGCCAGTTGCTCGCACGGGTCCTCGGCCGGGCACCAGGGGGCGAGGGCGACCAGGCCGGTGACGGCCGGGTGGCCGCCGGCCCGCAGGGCCGCGCGCCCGCCCATCGAGTGCCCGATCAGGACGGTCGGCACCTCGCCCAGTTCCCGGGCCAGCTCGTCGAGGGCGGCGAGGGCGTCCAGCGCGGCGTCGGCGCGCTGCCCGTTCCAGCCCCGGTGGCGGTAGCGGACGGTGCCGACGGCCACGTCGGCGCCGGCGGTGTCCTTGGCGAGGGAGCGCAGGAAGCCGTGCATCCGCAGCAGCGGCAGGTTGACCGGGCCGGGCCGGGCGAGGTTGTGCTCCTCGCCGCCGTGCAGCACCAGGACGGCGGCGCGCGGCGCCTCGGGCCGCACCCGCCAGCGCAGTGCCGGGTGCCCGGCGGTGCTGCCGGCCGTGCTGCCGGTCGTCGTGCCGCCGTCCACCGTGTCGCTGCTCACACCCGCACCGTCCTGTCCCGTCCCGCCCCCGTCCCGTGCCCTTGAACATCACTTTACGCGGGGCGTCTACGGGCCCGTTTCACCCGGGGGGAGCAGCCCGGGGACCAGGCGCGCGCGGGCCGGGCGGGGTGCTGCTATCCACGAAGGGTGGGGGGCCGCACGCGCCGCTCGTGGCGCCGTGTCACCGAGTGGAGGACTCCGTGGCTCAGCAGCTCGCACTCTCCGTGGACTTCGGATCGGGTTTCACCGACGCCTGGTCCAAGATCGCGAAATTCGTCCCGCAGTTCATCGCCTTCCTGGCGATCCTGGTCATCGGCTGGATCGTGGCGAAGGCGATCGCCAAGGTCCTGGACCGCGTGCTGCGCAAGGTCGGCTCGGAGCGGGTCGCCGAGCGGGCCGGGATGGCCCGCCACCTGAGCGGGTCGAACTACGACATGACCGGCATCATCTGCAAGATCGTCTACTACGCGATCCTGCTGATGGTGCTGCAGCTGGCGTTCGGCGTCTTCGGCCCGAACCCGATCAGCGTGATGATCCACAGCATCGTCGCCTGGCTGCCCCGGGGCATCGTGGCGGTCGCGATCGTGGTGGTCGCGATGGCCATCGCCAACGGCGTCCGCGACATCGTGCGCAACGCGCTCGCCGGCGCCTCGTACGGCCGGACGGTCGCCACGATCGCCTGGGCGTTCATCGTCGCGCTGGGCGTGATCGCGGCGCTCGGCCAGGCCGGGATCGCCACCGCGATCACCGGACCGGTGCTGATCGCGGTGCTCGCCACGATCGCCGGTGTGCTGGTGGTGGGTGTCGGCGGCGGCCTGATCCTGCCGATGCGCCAGCGCTGGGAGCGCTGGCTGGACCACGCCGAGCAGGAGAGCGCCAAACTGCGCGGCAGCGCCTACCAGGCGGGCCGGGCGGACGTGCTGGCCAACCAGCCGGCCCGGCCGACCACCCAGGCCGCCCCGGGCACCACCCCGCCGCCGCCCGGCATCGACCCGGGCCGCCCGGGCGACCAGCCGAGCTAGGGCGGGCGTGTCCTGGGTCGTGGCGACCCGCAGCGGGTTCAGGCCCGCAGCAGGCCCTGCTCGCGCACCAGCCAGCAGATCGCGGTCAGCCGGTGCACCGCGTAGTCGTACCCCACCGGTTCCCGCCAGCCGATCTCGGTGAGCGCGTCCAGGAAGCCGAGCGCGTAGTCCGACAGTTCCTCACGGTCCAGGGGCCGGGGCGCCAGCTCCGGCCCCTGCGCGTACAGCAGCTCGCGCAGCATCGCGACGTGCTGGTCGACCATCGCGACGAAGCCGGGCTCGAAGGCGAACTCGGACAGCCGGGGCGTGAACGCGGCGACGATGCCGGGCAGCGGGCAGCCGGCCGGATCGTCGGGGGAGCGCCGGAAGGACTCGTCGGGGGTGGCGAACATCCGTCCACCGTAGGCGAGCGGGTCGGCCGGACCGGCGGCTCGTGACGGTTCCGTGCTGAGACCTTGGCCACCTTCGGGAGCTTCGGCGGCTTGGCCGGTTCTCTGCACCGATCCACGGGTGGTCTGTACCAGAATGGTCCGCATGGATCTCCGCATCTTCACCGAACCGCAGCAGGGCGCGAGCTACGACACCCTCCTGACGGTCGCCCGGGCCGCCGAGGACCTGGGCGTCTTCAGTGCCTTCTTCCGCTCCGACCACTACCTGAAGATGGGCGACGTCGACGGCCTGCCCGGGCCGACCGACGCCTGGATCACCCTGGCCGGCCTCGCCCGCGACACCCGCACCATCCGCCTCGGCACCCTGATGACGGCCGCGACCTTCCGCCTGCCCGGCGTCACCGCGATCCAGGTCGCCCAGGTGGACGCGATGAGCGGCGGCCGGGTCGAGTTCGGCCTCGGCGCCGGCTGGTACGAGGCCGAGCACGCCGCCTACGGCATCCCCTTCCCGAAGGAGAAGTTCGGGCGGCTGGAGGAGCAGCTGGCGATCATCACCGGCCTGTGGAACACCAAGCTCGGCGACACCTTCGACTTCGCCGGTGAGTACTACACGCTGACCGGCTCGCCGGCCCTGCCCAAGCCGGCCCAGGACCGGATCCCGGTGCTGGTCGGCGGCCTCGGCCCGAAGCGGACCCCGGCGCTGGCCGCCCGCTTCGCCGACGAGTTCAACCTGCCGTTCGCCTCGGTGGAGGACAGTGCCGCCCAGTTCGGCCGGGTCAAGGCCGCCGTCGAGCAGGCCGGGCGCTCGGTCGGCGACCTGGTGTACTCCAACGCCCTGGTGGCCTGCGTCGGCCGCGACGACGCCGAGGTGGCCCGCCGGGCGGCCGTGATCGGCCGGGACGTGGACGAGCTGAAGGCCAACGGCCTGGCCGGCACCCCGGACGAGGTCGCGGAGAGGATCGGCCGGTACGCGGCCGTCGGCAGCGAGCGGGTCTACCTGCAGATCCTGGACCTGGACGACCTCGACCACCTGGAGCTCATCGCCTCCCGGGTCGCCCCCCAGCTCGGCTGACCCGCCCGCACGGCACGCCCTGATCCGGCACGGGCCGGCCGGGCCCGGCGATCACCGCTCTTTACTCGCTCTTGGGAATGCGTAATGCTCCAAGGGAGGGAACGGCGCGGGGAGGACCGGTGACCAGGACGAGAACGGCGGAGGCGGCGGCACCCCGGGTGCCGTCGCCTCCTGGACAGGGCCCCGCCGGCGCCCCGCAGGCCTTACGGGTGCAGCCCGGCCTGCACGACCTGCGGACCGGCCCCGCTCCGGTGGCGCTGCACTACCCCGCCGGCGACCTGCTGGTCGTCTCCGGGCTGCCCGGCAGCGGCAAGAGCACCCTGATGCGCCGCTGCGTGCGCGCCCCGCTGGTCGACTCCCAGCTGGTCCGCGAGGAGTACGCGGCCAGGCTGCCCGGCCGCCTCCCGTACGCCCTCTACCGCCCGCTGGCGCGGATCGCGCACTACCGGCGGCTGCGGCGCGCGGTGCTGGCCGGCGGGCCGCTCGCCGTCCACGACTGCGGATCGCTGTCCTGGGTGCGGCTCTGGCTGACCCGCACCGCCGCCCGGCAGGGCCGCCGGGTGCACCTGCTGCTGCTGGACGCCGAACCGGCCGAGGCGCGGGAGGGTCAGCAGAGCCGGGGGCAGAGCGTCTCCCGCTACGCCTTCCTCCGGCACCGGGCCGCCGTCGACAGGCTGCGGCGCCGGCTCACCGGGGCCGGACGGGCGCCGGAGGGCTGTGCGTCGGCCGTGGTACTCGACCGGGCCGCCGCGCGCGCCCTGCGGGAGATCGTCTTCGCCGCGTCGTAGTCTCGGCGGGTCCGCGCCGAGCCGGGCGGGCCCGGGGCGCGGCCGACAATCCGCCAACTCCCTTGTCAGGAGCGCAGATGCGCCGTACTGCCCGGGTGCGCTCGCGTACCCCCCGTCTGTTCCCCTGGGCCGCCGTGCTGGTCGCGGCCGCCGGTCTCAGCCAGCTCGCCGCCCCGGCCCCGCACTCCGCCGCCGTGACCGCGGCCTGTGCGGGGTCCGACGCCGACGCCGACGCCGCCGCCGTCGATGCCGTCGCCGCCGACGCCGCCGCCCGCAAGCCGGCCGGCAGTCAGGCCGGGCAGGACCCGAACGCCGTCACCGCCGCCGAGGCCCGGGCGATGCAGGCGGACCTCGACGACCGGCTCGCCCAGCTCTCCTCCGCCCACGCCCGGGTCGGCGCCCCGACGACGGTGCCGGTCTTCGTCCACGTGATCCACGCCGGTGACGCCGGCCGGCTCGACGGGGGCGTCGTCGCCGCCCAGATCGACCACCTCAACGCGACCTACGGCGGCCAGGGCGACGGCAACACCCCCAGCCCGTTCCACTTCGAGCTGGCCGGCACCGACTACACCGACAACGCCTCCTGGTACGACGGCATGACCCCCGGCTCCGGGACCGAGACGGGGATGAAGAACGCGCTGCGCAAGGGCGACGCGGGCACCCTCAACCTCTACACCGCCAAGCTCGGCCAGTCCCTGCTCGGTTGGTCGACCTTCCCGGGCGCCTACCGCTCGAACCCCGCCGACGACGGCGTGGTCGTCCTCGACGCCTCCCTGCCGGGCGGCGCCGCCGCCCACTACAACGAGGGCAGCAGCGCCACCCACGAGATCGGCCACTGGCTCGGCCTCTTCCACACCTTCCAGGGCGGCTGCCTGCCCCCGGGCGACTACGTGGACGACACCCCGCCCGAGCGCACCCCCGCCTACGGCTGCCCCGAGGGCCGCCGCACCTGCACCGGGCCCGGCCTGGACCCGATCCACAACTTCATGGACTACAGCTACGACTCCTGCATGAGCCAGTTCACCCCCGGCCAGGTCCAGCGGATGGCCGACTCCTGGGCCGCTTACCGGAGTTGAGCCGTCGGGGCTGGTCCGACACCCGGGCATCCTCGCAGAACCGCGGGAGCACAGAACCGTAGAACCACAGAACCGCAGAACCACAGATCGGCCAGGCCATGTGTCATCGATCTGAAGGCAAAACGCCGATCACGGCGTGGCAAATACCGACCACACGCCCGATTTGATCTATGTTCGGGGTGTCGGGACCGAGCAGGAACTGAGCGCCAAGGAGTAACGCCATGAGTGCCAACCCCCGGATCGTCGTCGGCGTGGACGGCTCGCCCGCCTCGGAGCAGGCGCTGCGCTGGGCGGTCGACTACGCACGGGCCGTCGGCGGGACCATCACCGCGATCGCCGCCTGGGAGTACCCGGCGTTCTACGGCTGGGCCGCGCCGAGCGTGCCGTCCGCCGAGGTCTTCAACCCCGAGGAACTGGCCGGCAAGACCCTCTCCGACACCGTCGTCAGGGTCGTCGGCGACGACCCGGGCGTGCGGATCAGCGAGAGCGTGATGCCCGGCAACGCCGCCCAGGCCCTGCTGGAGGCCGCCAGGGGCGCCGCGCTGCTCGTCGTCGGCAGCCGCGGCCTCGGCGGCTTCTCCGGCGTGCTGCTCGGCTCGGTCAGCCGCCACCTCACCGAGCACGCGCCCTGCCCGGTCGTCGTCGTCCGAGAGGGCCAGGTGGCCGAGGGCGAGTAGCGCGCCGCCCCGCCGGGCCGCCGTGCGGTGGAGGATGGAGACATGCCAGAAGGTGACTCCGTCTACCGCGCGGCGGCCCGGCTGCACGAGGCCCTCGCCGGGCAGGTGCTGACCAGCGCCGACCTGCGGGTGCCCGCGCACGCCACCGCCGTACTCGCCGGCCGCCGGGTGCTGGAGGTCGCCCCGCGCGGCAAGCACCTGCTCACCCGCCTCGAAGGCGGCCTCACCCTGCACACCCATTTGCGGATGGACGGCCGCTGGGAGGTCTACCGGCCCGGCGAGCGCTGGTCCGGCGGCCCCGCCTGGCAGATCCGCGCCGTCCTCGGCACCGAGCGGGGCACCGCCGTCGGCTACCGGCTGCCCGTCGTCGACCTGCTGCGCACCGCCGACGAGCAACGCGCCGTCGGCCACCTCGGCCCCGACCTGCTCGGCCCCGACTGGGACCCGGTGGAGGCCGTCCGCCGACTGCTCGCCCACCCCGGCCGCCCGCTCGCCGAGGCGCTGCTCGACCAGCGCAACCTCGCCGGCATCGGCAACGTCTACGCCGCCGAACTCTGTTACCTGGCCGGCGTCACCCCGTGGACCGAGGTGGGCCAACTCCCGCGCCCCGACCGGCTGGTGGAGCGGGCCCGGGAGCTCCTCGACGCCAACCGGCTGCGCCCCGGCCACGTCACCACCGGCGACACCCGGCGCGGCCACCAGCACTGGGTCTACGGCCGGGCCGGCCGCCCCTGCCCCCGCTGCGGCACCCTCGTCCGGACCGCCCGCCAGGGCGCGCCCCCGCAGGACCGGGTGGCGTACTGGTGCCCCTACTGCCAGCGCGGCCCGGCCCCGGCCGGTACGGGCGTCAGCTCCGCTCGACCAGGGCCGGGTGACGAGGGTCGTCCACCCGGACGGTGACGTCGGCGGCCTCGGTCGGGCCGGTCTCCGCCTCGTAGCGGGCGAAGGCGGGCAGCGTCCACTGCTGGTCGGCGGGCGTGCGGCGGGCCAGGGCGGTCGGGGTGAGCGCGAGGTGGACGGCCAGCTCCAGCGGCAGCCAGCGGCCGAGCAGCAGCGCGCCGTCCAGCAACAGCACGCCGCCGGGCGGCAGTTCGGCGTACGGGGCGCGGGTCGAGCGGTCCGTCGCCGGGTCGCGCAGCGAGGGCAGGACGCGGCCGCTGGCACCGGGCTCCAGCGGGTCCAGCACCTCGCGCAGCAGGGCGCCGTCGTCCAGCCAGAGGTCGTGGAAGGCGTCCGCGTCCTGGTGGCCGTACTCCAGCCGGATCGAGGCCGGGCGCAGGAAGCCCGCCGCCGACACCCGCAGCGCGGGGCGGCCGCGCAGCCGCAGCGGCTCCACCAGGGCGTCGGCGAGCAGGTCGGGGCGGGCGGCGGGCGCGCCGTCCATGGCGACCCGCAGCCACCGGCCGCCGGGGTCGGACAGCGCGGCGATGCGGTCGGCGAGCATTTCGGCCAGCCGGTCGGGGGAGATCGGGTGTACCTGCATCGGGCCATCCTGTCGTGCCGTCGTGCCGTCGTGGCTGTGGTGCCGGGCGGTCAGGTGAGCGGGAGGGCATGTAGGACGTCGTCGTGGCCGGCGTAGAGGTGGTTCGCGTCGACGGCGAGTGACCAGACGTCCTTGCCGGGGCCCGAGTCGAGGAACGTCCAGCGCGGTGTGCCGCTCGCGGTGTCGATCGCGCACACCCCGGCGGTCGCCGGTCCGGGGACGAACAGCGTGCCGCCGGCCACCAGCGGATGGCTGCGGCGGTCCAGCAGGAACGGCAGCCGGTAGGACCACTGCAGTGCGCCGGTGACCGCGTCGTGCCCGGTGACCAGGCCGTTGTCGCGGGCCAGGTAGACCCGCGGGCCGTCGGAGACCGCGGGCATCGCCCGCCACGACTCGCCCCGGCCGGGGGAGACCGTCCAGGCCGGCTCGCCGCCGGGGCGCAGCGCGCGGACGCCGCCGGCCCCGTCGGGGACGTAGACGTGCACCGGGCCGCCGACGCACCAACCCAGGTCCCCGGCGCCGGGGGCCGTCCACAGCTCCCGGCCGTCGGCGGTGTCCCGGACCACCAGCTCGCTGCCGTTGCCCAGGTTGCGCAGGCACGGGAGGCGGCCGCCGGGCGCGGTGACCGGGGTGAACGGCTGCTCGTTGCGGTCGGTGGGGAGGTGCCACAGCATCGAGCGGTCCGCGACCCGGACGGCGAAGAGCCGGCCGTTCGGCGTCGAGCTCTCCCGCGACCAGTCCCAGACGTAGCCGTACAGGGTGCCGTCGTCGAAGCCGGACAGCTGGACGGAGCCTTGCAGGTCGTCGGGCAGCGGCAGGCTCCAGTCGGCGGCGGGGTCGCCGAGGTGGCGGGCGTCCAGGTGGCCCGGGGAGGTGGTGAAGAGCCGGTCCGGCCCGAGCACCACCTTGCCCAGCACCTCCAGGTCGCTCGGCCAGGTCCCGCGCGGCGGGTCGAAGGTGAGCAGCCGCGCCGCCTCGCCGGTGGCCGGGTCCAGGACCTGGAGCCCGGCCCGGGACAGGAACACCGGCCGGGTCGGCGGGCCGGTCAGCCGCTCCGGGGTCATCGCCTCCGGCCCCCGGTACGTCCACAGCGGGGTCGGCCCGGACAACGCGGTCGGCTGCGGCGGCGGAGCCGGCTGGTCCGCACCCGAACGGCCGAACGCCCACACCGCCGCGCCCGCCGCCAGCACCCCGGCCCCCGCCAGCAGCCCGCGCCGGCTCAGCCGCGGCCCGTCCCCGCCCCCGCCGACCACGTCCGCGGGCTCCCGCGCGGCGCCGTCCGCCTCCCCGTCCCACTGCCACGACGTCTCGCGCACGGGCCCCTCGGACGACGGCGACTGCATACCGGCTCCCACCTCCCCCGCGGCGCCCCACGCGCCACCACTCGCCCGGAGGATATCGAACAGCCCCCGAACCACCCGAAACCCCGACCCGGGGCGTACTAGGCTGAGGCACAGCACAGGCCCGCCCAGCAGCCCCGGGGGAGGTACGGCGTGACGGCCGAGATGATCGCACCCGAGTGGATGCACCGGCAGATCAGCAGCGAGCAGTACGACTCCTGGACCGTGGAGCAGTGCGCGGGCATCGAGATCGTCGACGGGATGGTGGTCGTGAGCCCGAGCGCCTCCAAACGGCACAACCGGCTCGCACGGTTCCTGGCGAACGCCCTGGACGCGGCCGGCGGCGCCGAGTGGAACGCCGACACGGACTTCGACGTCAGGCTCCAGGACGTGCCGCTGAACAACCGCCGCCCGGACGTGGTGGTCTACCGGGCGGACACGATCGACGAGTCGCCCACCAGACCCGCGGACGTGCTGCTGCTCGTCGAGGTCGTCTCACCGGGTTCGGAGACCACCGACCGGGTGGTCAAGCTGGACCAGTACGCCAAGGCGGGCATCCCGTTCTACTGGCGGGTCGAGCAGGTCGCCGACGGCGTCCCGATCGTCCATACCTACGTGCTGGACGCGGCGAGCCGTTCGTACCGGGCGGGCGAGTTGTTCACCGGCCGGGTCAAGGCCGTGGTGCCGTACGCGGTGGAGGCCGACCTCTCCGGGCTGTGAGGCGCCCGCCCGTCAGTGCTGCGGGGGGTGGTCGGCGAGGTCGGCGAGGACGTCGGCGTGGCAGGGGAGCGGGGCGCACCAGCAGCCGAGACGGTGGCCGCGCAGGGGCGGGACGAGGGCGAGCAGGTCGGGGCGGGCGAGGAGGTAGGCGCGGTAGTCGGCGACCATCTGCTCGCGGGTGAGGCCGGGGCCGGGGCGGTAGGGGCAGTGCAGCGGGGACTCGGACAGGTGCCAGCCGCCGCGGTTCACGGCGCGGCCGACGTAGACGACGTCGGCGCAGGAGGGGTCGTCGCGGTGGCCCTTGAGGTTGACCACGGTGGTGCGGCCGGAGGTGGTCGGCATGCCGTCCATGCTGGCGCAACCGGGGCCGACGGGCATCCGGGGCCCCGGGGGGCTCGCCTTGACACGCCCCGGGGCCCGGCGTAGCAAAAGAGCATGCGCCATCCGCACGCGGGCGGCCGTGACCGGGCGGCGCCGCCCGGCCCGCACCGGCCGCAGGAGCTTGACGCCGCCCCGGCGGCGGCCGAGCGGGACGACCTGCTGGCGGGCGCCGTCCGCCGGGCGCTCGGCGGCACCGGGGCGTACGGGGCGATGGTGTACCTGCGCTCGCGGGACGGCCGCTCGCTGGTGCTCTGCACGATCGCGGGCGTACCGCTGTCGATCATGAGCCCGTTCCGGCGGATCGCCGCCGCCGGCCCGCTGCCCGTCGCCGTCAGCTTCCGCACCGGGCGGACCATCACCCTCGCCGACACCGAGGACACCATGCGGCGCTTCCCGCAGCTCGCCGTCGGCATGCCGTACGACTACGCCTCCGCCTGCGTGCCGGTGGCGGGCGGCAAGGAGCGGTTCGGGGTGCTCAGCGTGTTCTGGCCGGCCTCCGACGACGGCGTCCCGGAGGACGCCCAGCCGCGGCTGGCGGAGGTGGCCGGGCGGCTGGCCGCCGGGCTGGCGGGCCTGGCGGCGGCCGGGCACCCCGTGGAGCCGGGCGGCGACGCGGCCGTGGTCGAGCTGCCGCCGCCGTCCGCGCCGACCTGCCGGGTCGGGATGTTCGACTGGAACGTCGCCACCGGGGCGCTGGCCGCCGACGAGCAGTTCCTCGCGATCTTCGGCCTCGCACCCGACGAGTTCGACGGCACGGCGGCCGCCCTCGGCAGCCGGATCGCCCCCGGCGACCTGCCCGAGTTCCGGGCCGCCGCCCGGACCGCCCTGGCCCTGGGCGAGGTGCTGGCGGCCAGGGTCCGGGTGCTCGGGCCGGACGGCCACCCGTACCCGGTGGAGCTCTGGGCGCGGGTGCCCTCGGCGATCTCGGCGGACGGCCGCACCCATCTGGTCGGTGCCGTGCTGGACGCCCGCACCCTCACCGCGGCCGCGGCCGCCGTCGAGCGACTGCGCGAGGGCGTCTTCTCACTCGACCCGGACGGCCGGGTCGGCTACGCCAACCGCGCCACCGAGCCACTGCTCCAGGCGCGCCGCGAGGACCTGGTCGGCCACCACCTGTGGGACGTGCTGCCCTGGCTCGCCGACCCCTTCTTCGAGAACCGCTACCGGGCCGCCCTGCTCTCCCAGCAGCCCACCGCCTTCCTGGCCGCCCGCCCGCCGGACGGCTGGCTCGCCTTCTCGCTCTACCCCGACACGCACGGCGTCACCGGCCGGGTGGTGGCCGCCGAAGCCCCGCCGGGCGCCGCCGAACCGCGGGCCGCGCCCCCGCCGCCCGCGGCCCGCGGCGCCACCCGGACCGACGCCCCCGCCGGCATCGGCGGCACCTACCACCTGCTCCAGCTCGCCAGCGCGCTCACCGAGGCCGTCAGCGTGCGCGAGGTCTGCCGGGCCGTGGCCGAGGAGATCCTGCCGGCCTTCGGCGGCCAGGAGCTCGCCATCTACGGGGTGCGCGACAAGCACCTGCACCTGATCTCGCAGACCGGCTACCCGGACGGCTTCCTGGACGGCTTCGAGGGCACCCCCGTCGCCGCCCGCATCCCCGGCGCGGAGACGCTCAGCACCGGCACCCCGATCTTCTTCGAATCGGTCCGCGAACTCGCCGCCGCCTACCCCGGCATCGCGCTCGACGAGATGGGCGCCTGGGCCTTCCTGCCGCTGATCGCCTCCGGCCACCCCGTCGGCAGCTGCATCCTCGGCTTCGACCGGCCGCGCCCGTTCACCGCCGAGGACCGCGGCCTGCTCACCGCCCTCGGCGGCTTCATCGCCCAGGCCCTGGAACGGGCCCGGCTGTACGACGCCGAGTTCACCCTGGCCCGCGGCCTCCAGCAGGCGCTGCTGCCGCACCGCCTCCCGGACGTGCCCGGCATCCGGATCGCCGCCCGCTACCTGCCCGGCACCCAGGGCATGGAGATCGGCGGCGACTGGTACGACGCGATCGTCACCGGCGGGGACGTCACCCTGGTGATCGGCGACGTCGAGGGCCACAGCGTCGGCGCGGCCGCCACCATGGGCCAGCTGCGCAGCGCCGTCCGCGCCTTCACCACCGGTGGCGACCCGCCCGACCAGGTGCTCGCCCGCACCAACCGGCTCCTCCTCGACCTCGACCCCGGACTGCTCGCCAGCTGCTGTCTCGTCCGCCTCACCCCCGCCGACGGCCGCGCCCGGATCGCCCGGGCAGGGCACCTGCCGCCGGTGCTGCGCTTCCCGGACGGGTGGGCCGAGGCGCTGTACGTGCCGGGCGGGCCGCTGCTGGGCGTGGAGGACCTGGCCGAGTACCCGGTCAGCGAGCTGCGCCTGGCGCCCGGCACGGTGGTCGCGCTGTACACGGACGGGCTGGTGGAGGATCCGGCGGTGGCGATCGACCAGGGGGTGGACCTGCTGCGGGCCGCGCTCGGGCGCGGCGAGGAGCAGGGGCCGGACGGCCTGGAGCTGCTGGCGGAACGGATCCTGCGCGAGGTCGGCTCCTCGCACCGGGTGGACGACGTGGCGCTGCTGCTCACGGCCTTCGACGAGGACGTGCCCACGGGCGCGTCCACGGAGGTGCCCACGGAGGTGCCCACGGAGGTGCCCCGAACGCCGTGAGCGGCGACTTTCGTCGGGGGCGGGGGCGACGAACGGTGGCGGCGGACGGGTGGCGCGGCCCGATAGCCTCGACGGGTGGATGCGATGGCGCGGGCCTGGAAGAAGGCGGTACGGACGGCGTTTCCCGGGCCCTGGCCGCCCCGGCGGGTGGTGGGCCAGGGCGCGCTGGCCCTGCTGATGGGCGGGGTCGCGGTCCTGCTGGAGGTGGCCTCCGGTGTCGGCCACCCGGTCCTGGTGGGGCTGGGGGTCGCGCTGCTGTGGGTGCTGCGGCCGGCCTTCCCGGCGACCGTGCTGGTGCTCACCTCGGCCGCGGCCGGCTGGGCCGTCGGCCCGATGCCGCTGCTGGTCTGCGCGGGCTGGTCGGCCGGGGCGAGGCTGCGCCGGGTCACCGCGCTGGTCGGCACCTTCGTGCTGAGCTGGGTGCTGTTCATGGTGACCGGGGTGCTGAAGGACGCCGGCTCGGCCTCGCCCAAGCTGATCGTCGGGCTCTCGCTCGGCGGCTTCCTGCTGGTCGCCGTGCTGCCCGCGCTGTGGGGCCGCTACCGGGCGCAGCGCCGTGCCCTGCTGGACGCGCTGCGCGAGCGCAACGACCAGCTGGTGCGCGAGCGGGTCATGGTGGTGCACCAGGCCCGGCTGCGCGAGCGGCACCGGATCGCCCAGGACATGCACGACAGCCTGGGCCACCAGCTCGCGCTGATCTCCGTGCACTCCGGCGCGCTGGAGGTGGACCGTACGCTCAACGACCGGCAGCGCGAGGCGGTCGGGGTGCTGCGGCAGGCGGCGGTCGCGGCGATGCGCGAGCTGCGCGAGGTGGTCGGCGTCCTGCACGACGAGTCGACGGTGGTGCGGCCGGCGACGGCCGCGGCACCGGCCCGGGGCGGGGTGGACGGGATCGAGGGGCTGGTCGACTCCTCTCGGGCGGCCGGGGCGCTGGTCTCCTTCTCCCGGGAGGGCGAGCCGCGCCCGCTGGCCGCCGCGGTGGACCACGCGGCGTACCGGATGGTGCAGGAGGCGCTCACCAACGCGCACAAGCACGCCCCCGGCGCGCCGATCACCGTCGCGCTCCGGTACGAGCCGGACGCGCTGGTGGTGGAGGTGGTCAATCCGTGCACGCCGGAGCCCGTGGGCGTGCGCGCCGGCGCGGGCCCGGCGGTCAGCGGCGGCCAGGGGCTGACCGGCCTGCGCGAGCGGGCCCGGCTGGTCGGCGGCATGGTGCACGCCGGGCCGACGCCGGATCAGGGGTTCCGGCTGGCCGGCGTGCTGCCGTACGAGGGGGCGGAGGGCGCGGGCGACGGGGCCGCGGCGATCGCCGGGGTCGACGACTGGGTGCTGGACGGCCTGCCGCCGGTCGTCGGGGCGGAGGACGGGCGACGCAGTCCGGCGATCGGCTGCGCGGTCGGGGTGGGGGCGGTCGGCCTGACCGTGCTGGGGCTGCTGATCTGGGGCGTGGTGGCCTTCGTCCAGGGCACCGGCGACGCGACGGTGCCGAAGTCGGTGTACGACGGGCTGGAGGTCGGCACGCCGGAGGCCGACGTGCTGCACCGGCTGCCGCCGGGCAACACCTTCTTCACCGACGACTACCAGGGCAGCGGGCCCAAGCCCCCGGAGGGCGCGCACTGCCGCTGGTACCTGTCCGGTGACCTCAGCGACGCCTGGGGCCAGGACAACGTGATGCGGTTCTGCTTCAAGGACGGGCTGCTGGTGGAGAAGGAGCACTACCTCACGAAGTCCTGACCGCCGTGACCGCTCTGACCGCTCTGACTGCTCTGACCGTCCTGACCGTCCTGACCGGGTGGGACGCGGCGTTCGGCCGGATGTGAGGATGGTGTTCCTGCCGCAGCACCGTTCGAGGGGAATGACCAGCCGTGATCCGAGTCCTCGTCGCCGACGACGAGCCGCTCATCCGCGCCGGGATCAGGATGATCCTGGGCTCTGCCGCCGACATCGAGGTGGTCGCCGAGGCCGCCGACGGGCGGGAGGCGCTGGAGCTGGCCCGGGCGCACCGGGTGGACGTGGTGCTGCTGGACATCCAGATGCCGGTGATGGACGGGCTGACGGCGCTCGGGGAGCTGCCGAGGGTCGCGCCCGGCGCGCGGGCGCTGATCCTCACCACCTTCGGGGAGCGCGAGAACGTCCTGCGCGCCGTGACCGAGGGCGGCGCCGGATTCCTGCTCAAGGACACGGCGCCGCACGAGCTGATCCAGGCGGTGCGTGCGGCGGCCGGCGGCTACGCCTTCCTGTCCCCGGCCGCCACCCGGCACATCGTCGACTCGCTGGCCTCCGGGCGCAGCGGTTCGGTGGCCGCCCGCGGCGCGGAGGCCCGGCGCCGGCTGGAGGTGCTGACGCCGCGCGAGCTGGAGGTGCTGGCGCTGCTCGGCGAGGGGCTGTCCAACGCGGACGCGGGGGCGCGGATCCACATGAGCGAGGCGACGGTGAAGACGTACGTCAGCCGGATCCTGGCCAAGTTGGGCTGTGAGAACCGGGTGCAGGCGGCGCTGTTGGCGCGGGACGCGGAGCTCGGCGCCCGGGACTGAGCGCGTCCGACCGGTCGCGGAGCGTATCGGGTGTGGCGGATGCCACCTGATGGCCCGGCGGAACGGGGAACTCCGGCTTCACTGGTGACGGTGCGTCAATTCGTGGTCGCGGTGGGTGGATGGTGTGCTCGGGCTCACAGGTGGACAGAGGTGAAGGGGGGCGTGAAAGTTGATCAGTTGATCTTGAAAATGCGGTCAAACCCGGTCGAACTGGGCAAGGCACCTTGATCAATACCGCCGGTAACAGTCAACTGACCTGCGGAGACCAAGAATTGCTTGCTGCACCCCGAGGTGGCCCGTAGCTTCATTGGCGGTGCAACGAGCACCACCCGGGTTCACCCCGACGCACGGCCCGCCGACCTGACCCCCGGCGCGAGGGCCGTGCCCGCCGACGCGACCAGCTCGAACAGGTCGTCGGCGAGTGGAGGTGGCCGGGGCGGCACGGCGCGTCCCAGACGTGTCCGGCCGCCCGTCGAGCGAGGTGAGCGTGACTATCGGCCCGTCATGGGTCTGGTTCCGCCTGCCCGCCCGGGGCTTGCCGAGAGGACTTATATGACTCCCCGTCACGAGACCGCCGCTGCCACCGACACCACCGCCACCAAGCGCAACCGCGTGCGGATGGCGGTCGTCGCGGGCGCCGCTGTCGCGGCCCTGCCGGTGGCCGGCCTCGTCACGGCCACCTCGGCCTCCGCCGCGCCCACCTCCAGCTGGGACTCCGTCGCCCAGTGCGAGAGCGGCGGCAACTGGAGCATCAGCAACGGAAACGGCTTCTCCGGCGGACTGCAGTTCACCCCCAGCACCTGGAGGGCGTACGGCGGCACCGCCTACGCCCCCCAGGCCCACCAGGCGAGCAAGGCGCAGCAGATCACGGTCGCCGAGAAGGTCCTCGCCTCGCAGGGGCCCGGCGCGTGGCCGGTCTGCTCGGCCAAGGCGGGCCTGAGCAAGGGCGGCGCCCCGGCCGCCGTCGACACCACCGACACCGCACCCTCGAAGCCGGCCGCCAAGCCGGCGCCCAAGGCCCAGGCACCCAAGGCTCAGACGCCCAAGACCCAGGCGCCGCAGGCCCAGCAGGCGCCGAAGAGCAAGCCGGCGCCGAAGCAGCAGGAGGCGTCGAAGCCGCAGCAGTCGGCCAAGCCGGCGCAGTCGGCGCCGTCCTCGGAGAAGAACACCTCCGGTGGCGGCTACACCGTCAGGAGCGGTGACACGCTGAGCGGGATCGCGGCCAAGTTCGGCACCGACACCGGCAACCTGTACGACAAGAACGCCCGCACCATCGGCGGCGACCCGGATCTCATCTTCCCGGGCCAGACCCTGACCGTCTGACACCTCCTCGCACCCGCGCCGAGCGGCCGCCCCACCCCGGGCCCGGCCGCTCGGTCCGGCGCGTTTCCGGGGCCGGGCGCGTTTCCGGGATCGGGTGCGAGGGAGGGGGCGTGCGAGCGGGCGTGCACGCAGGCGCTTCGGGAGATAGTTGAAGGTTGAACGCGACGTCTGAATACCGCCGGAGCTTCCCGGCGCCGAGGCCCAGGATCGAGTCATGTCCGAGATCGGAACCGGGGGTTCTGATCGGAACGAGTCGGATCACATCCGAATGAGGAGTTCTGGAGATATGACGATGAACGGTGCGGCGAAGCTCGACGGCAAGGTGGCCCTGGTGACCGGCGGCAGCCGGGGGATCGGGGCGGCGGTCGCGCTGCGGCTGGCCGAGGACGGTGCCGACGTCGCCCTGACCTACCAGGGCGGGGCCGAGCGGGCCGAGGAGGTCGCGGCGAAGATCACCGCGATGGGGCGCCGCGGCTGGGCGGTCCGCGCGGACAGCGCCGACCCGCAGGCGGTGCAGGCCGTGGTCGCGGCGGTCGCGGAGCGGTTCGGGCGGCTGGACGTCCTGGTGAACAACGCGGGCGTCGGTGTCCTCGGCCCGATCGGTGACCTGGCGCTCGACGACGTGGACCGGGTCCTGGAGGTGAACGTCCGGGCGCCGTTCCTGTTCGCCCAGGCCGCCTCCGCGCACCTGGCCGACGGCGGGCGGATCGTCACCATCGGCAGCTGCATCGCCAAGCGGGTCGCCTTCCCCGGCGCCACCATCTACTCGCTCAGCAAGGCGGCGATGATCGGCCTGACCAAGGCGCTGGCCAGGGAGCTCGGCCCGCGCGGGATCACCGCCAACGTGGTCCACCCCGGCCCGATCGACACCGACATGAACCCGGCGGACGGTGAGGCCGCCGAGTTCCAGAGCAGCCTGACCGTACTCGGCCGCTTCGGCGCGGGCGCGGACATCGCCGCCGCCGTCGCCTACCTGGCGGGCGAGGACGGCCGGTACGTCACGGGCGCGGAACTCGCGGTGGACGGCGGGTTCGCGGCCTGACGGTTGGGGCCTGACGGTTCGGAGCCTGACGGCTCGCGGCACGTCGTCGTACGGAGACCGGCCCGGTGGTGCGACCACCGGGCCGGTGTCGTGGCGGGCGGTCGTCGACGGACGCGTTTACGATCGCCCGGTCCGAGCGGTGCTCCCGACCGCACCCGGCCACGCCGGCGACGCGCTCCCGACCGAGAGGTGTGCCATGACCGCAGCGGAAGACCCGATCGACCTGCTCGCCCGGGCCCTCGCGCAGACCGCCGGGCTGATCGACGGCGTCGGCGTCGAGCTGGCCGGGCACCCGACGGCCTGCCGCTCCTGGGACGTCGGCGACCTGGTCAGCCATCTGCTGTTCGACCTGCGGCAGTTCACCGTCCGGGCCGGGGGCGGGCAGCCGGACTGGTCGCAGCCCTTCGAGCGGGTGGAGGAGGACTGGCTGCACGCCTTCGAGGCCGGCGCCGAGGAGCTGGTCGACGCCTGGCGGGCGGCGGGCGACCTCACCGGCACGTTGGAGGTCCCCGGCGTCGGCGCCCTGCCGGCCCGTTTCCCGGTGGACCAGCAGATCGCCGAATTCGCCGTCCACGACTGGGACTTGGCTCATGCCACCGACCAGTCCACCGAGGGGCTGGACCATGAGGTGGCCCTCGCCGCCCTGGCCTGGGCCCGCGGCGCCCTCACGCCCGGGTACCGCGGCGCCGAGGAGGAGCAGCACGCCTTCGGCCCCGAGGTCGCCGTGCCGGAGGACGCCCCGCCGTACGACCGGCTCGCCGGCTTCTTCGGCCGCGACCCGGAGGCCGCGCGGCCCTGAGTTCCCCTGAGCCGGCGGGCTCCGCAGGCTCCACGGGCTCCACATCACCCGCCTAGCGGACCGTATCCGGGCAGGTCAGAGGCCCGGTCGGCGCGGCCGGACCGGGGTTGACGTCGGTGTGCCCTTCCACCACCCTTCCACTAATCGAATAGTGAAAGGGTACTTTGCCGATGCGCCTGTTCCGCCCGCCGCGTCGACCCGTCGTCCTGGCCTGGGGCCTGGCCGCGGGGTTCGCCGCGCTCTACACCTGCGTCGCCGTCAACCGCTACCGGCGCGGCCTGAGCAAGGCCTACGACCTGGGCATCTTCGAGCAGGCCATCCGCGCGTACGCGCACGGGCAGGCGCCGATCGTGCCGCTCAAGGGGCCCGGTTACCACCTGCTCGGGGACCACTTCCACCCGCTGATCGCCGTGCTCGCTCCGGTCTACCGGCTGTTCCCGGGGGCCGTCACCCTGCTGGTCGCCCAGGCGCTGCTGATGGCGCTGGCGGTCGTGCCGCTCACCCGGTGGGCGTACGAGGCGGGCGGGCCGCGGGTCGCCCTGGTGATCGGATGCGTGACCGGGGCGTCCTGGGGGATCGTCCGGGCCGTCAGCGACGACTTCCACGAAATCGCCTTCGCCGTACCGCTGTTGGCCTTCGCGGCCACCGCGCTCGGCCGGCGCCGCCACCTGGCCGCGGCGCTGTGGTCGCTGCCGCTGCTGCTGGTCAAGGAGGACCTCGGCCTGACCGTGGCCGCCTTCGGCCTGCTGATCGCCTGGCAGGCCCGCCGGGGCCGGCGCGGCCCGCTGCCGGGGCTCGTGCTCGCGGGCGTCGGGGTCGCGGCCACCGTGCTCACCGTGACGGTGGTGCTGCCCTCGTTCAACCCGCACGGCGGGTTCGACTACTGGCAGCAGCTGGACGGCGGCGGGCAGCCCTCGCCCTGGTCGCTGGCGGCCCGGATCGGCTGGCCCCCGATCAAGTGGCTGCTGCTCCTCCTGCTCGCCGCGACCGCGGGCTTCCTCGGGCTGCGCTCGCCGCTGGTCCTGCTCTGCGTGCCCACCCTGGGCTGGCGGCTGCTCTCGGCCAACCCGCACTACTGGGGCGTCAGTTACCACTACAGCGCGGTGCTGATGCCGCTGGTGCTCGCCGCCCTGGTGGACGCCCTCACCCGCACCGACCCGCGCCGGGCGCGGCGCGCGCTCGCCGTCAGCGCCCTGGTGGCGGCCGTGACGGTGCCGGTCTATCCGCTGCACGAGGTGGTGATGCCCGAGGCGTGGCGCACCTCGCCCCGGCTCGCGTACACCCGGGCGCTGCTCGGCTCGATACCCGACGGCGCGACCGTCGCCGCCTCCAACCGCCTCGCCGCGCAGCTGACCGGCCGGGCCACCGTCACCCTGGTCTGCCAGGCGCCGACCGGGCCGGGGCCCGAGTGGGTGGTCGTGGACCGGACGGACCCGAGCGTGCAGGCCCCGTGCGCGACCGCCGACACCGCCCGGATGCTGGTCGAGTACGAGCGGCGCGGCTACCGGCGGGTCGCCGACCAGGACTCCCTCCTGTTGCTGCAGCGGCCCTGATCGTCCGCATCGCCCGGCACCCCCCGGCCTGGCTTGACCCGGGCGCCACAGTGGGTCACTATTCCACTATTGGACTAGTGAAAGGTCGAATCGCGTGTGATCGAGTACCGCATCGAGCGGCGCAGCGGCGTCTCCACCTACCAGCAGATCGTTCAGCAGACCAAGCAGGCCTTGCGGCTCGGGCTGCTCCAGCCCGGGGACAAGCTGCCGACCGCGCGGGAGGTCGTCGAGCTGACCGCGATCAACCCCAACACCGTGCTGAAGGCCTACCGCGAACTGGAACGCGAGGGCCTGGTCGAGCCCCGGCCGGGGCTCGGCACCTTCGTCCGGCGCTCGCTCGCCCGGCCGGAGGCCGCCGCCGACGGGCCGCTGCGCGCGGACCTGGTCGGCTGGGTGGACCGGGCCCGCGAGGTCGGACTGGAGCGTGAGGACATCGCCGCGCTGATGGCCTCCGTCCTGGAGCAGCGATTCGACACCGGGGTCTCCCCGGAAACACCGAGTTAGAGGACAGTGGGGGGACCGGGTGAACGACCCGATGAACACACCGCCGGCATCGGCGGCGCTCGCGGCCGAGGGCCTGGGCAAGCGCTACCGGGGCGATTGGGCGCTGCGCGACTGCACGTTCGCCGTCCCGGCCGGGCGGATCTGCGGGGTGGCCGGCCCCAACGGTGCGGGCAAGAGCACCCTGCTGGGCATCGCCGCCCGGCTGCTCACCCCCACCGAGGGTGAGCTGCGGGTGTTCGGTGAGCCCGCCACCACCGAGGACCTGCGCGCCCGGGTCGCGTACGTGGCCCAGGACAAGCCGCTCTACCCCGGCTTCACGGTGGCCGAGACCCTGCGGCTCGGCCGGGAGCTGAACCCGTCCTGGGACCAGGACCTCGCCCAACAGGTGATCGACCAGGGCGAGTTGAGGATGAGGGCGAAGATCGGCTCGCTCTCCGGCGGCCAGCGCACCCGGGTCGCCCTGGCGCTCGCCCTCGGCAAGCGCCCCGACCTGCTGCTGCTCGACGAGCCGATGTCCGACCTCGACCCGCTCGCCCGGCACCAGCTGATGGGCACCCTGATGGCCGAGGCCGCCGAGCGCGGCACCACCATCGTGGTCTCCTCGCACATCATCCCCGAGCTGGACGGCGTCATCGACTACCTGCTGCTGGTGCAGTCCGGGCGGATCCGGCTCTGCGGCGACGTGGAGGACCTGCTGGACGGACACCAACTGCTCACCGGCCCGGCCGGCAGCGCGCTCCCCGAGGACGCCCTGGTCGAACAGCGCTCCACCGGCCGCCGGATCGACGCGCTGGTCCGCACCGGCGATCCGGTGGACGGCCCGTGGGAGAGCGGCCGGCCGAGCCTGGAGGAGCTGCTGCTCGGCTACCTCCGGACCCCGGCCGGCACCGCCCGGGCCGCCACCGGACCGGGCCCGCAGGCCCAGACGACCGAGAACGGGATCGCCGCATGAGCACCAACGTCCTGGCCGACCGCGCCACCACCGAGGCGCCACCGCGCGAGCCGCGGACCGCGCCCCGCCCGGGCGGCCTGCTCTGGCTGAGCTGGCGCCAGAGCCGCACCGCGCTGTGGGCGATCGCCGCCCTGGTCGTCACCGCGTCGGCCACCCTGCTCTGGCTGCACTTCTCCGTCCAGCCGCTGATGGCGGATCTGCGCCGGGCCGGGTGCTCCGACGGGGCCAGCTGGTCCGACGCCGGCTGCCAGGGCATGGTCTCGCCCATCACCCGCCGCGCCTACCTGTACACCACGTGGCTCCAGCCGGCCCTGGTCGCCGTCCCCCTGCTGATCGGCATGTTCCTCGGCGCCCCGATGCTCGCCCAGGAGTACGAGCGCGGAACCGTTCGCCTCGCCTGGACCCAGTCCGTCAGCCCGCTGCGCTGGCTCACCGCGCGGATCGCCCTGCCCGGGCTGGCGGTGCTGGCCGCCGGTGGGGTGCTCGCCGTCCTGGCGACGTGGGTGTGGAACGCGGACATCGCGCACAGCCCGTTCGCCTTCGATCCGCCGTTCCAGGGCCTCACCTACCCCGTCCTCGGGGTGGTGCCGGTCGCCTGGTCGCTGTTCGCGCTGGCGCTGGGCCTGCTGGTCGGGCAGCTGCTGCGCCGCACGGTGGCCTCGGTCCTGGCCACCGGCGTCCTGGTGGCGGTCGTCCACGGCCTGCTCCGGTGGGGCCGCGCCTCCTTCTACCCGTCGGTCAAGGAGATGGTCCCGCGCGGCGTCTACTTCGGGCAGCCCACCAACGCGTGGCTGGTCGACCGCGGGGTCGTGCTCCAGGACGGCCGGTGGGCCTCGGACCAGTTCTGCTGGGACGGCGACCGGACGAGGGGCTGCGAAGGCGCCACGAGCAACTGGATCGAGTACCACCCCGTCGGGCACTTCGTGCCGATCCAGCTCGTCGAGACCGGGATCCTGGTGGCGCTCACCGTCGTGGCGCTGGCGGTGCTCTTCCTCCGGGTGCGGCGGGACGGCAACTCGCTGCGGGCGACCCGGCGGGCCTGACGCCCGAGGACGCGGCCCCGGGCGGGCGTCAGTCGCGGCTCCAGCGGAGTTCGACCTCCGGGAAGCGCGGTGACGGGCCGTCGAGGAGGGGCGCGGGGCGGCCGCGGAGGAAGTGGTCGGCGAACGCCCGGGTGTAGGCGCGGGTGAGCGCGGTCGCCCGGGCCGGGGCGATGGTGCCGAGCAGCGCGGCGTAGGTGTCGGCGGGGAGGTGGCCCGGCAGGTTGCCGGGGAGGGCGGCGTGCGGCAGGTCGGTGAAGCTGAGGTGGCCGGCGCCGAGGGTGTGCAACTGGCGTCCCCAGGCGTGCTGGTGGCTGCGCCAGCGCTGCCAGGTCTCGTGGTCGGCGAGCGAGGTGAGCAGGAGGAAGGGCCGGTCCAGGCCGAGGTCCGGAACGGGTGAGCCGAACAGGCCGCCGTCCAGGTTGAGGCCGATCCGGAACCGCTCGTCCTGGCGCATCGCCTCGGCGGCCGCCGAGCCGCCCATCGAGTGGCCGAGCGCGCCGATCCGGCCGCCGTCGACGTGGAAACGGTCCTGGCGCTCGGTCAGTTCGGTCGTGACGAAGCGGAGGTCGGCGACCCGGGCGGCGATCTCGCGGCGCTCGGCGGCCTCCCAGTCGGCCGGCTCGTCCTCCAGCGCGGTGCGCACCAGCCGGCCGTCCGGGAACTCGACGGCGAGGGCGTCGTAGGTGTGGTCGACCGACGCGACGAGGTAGCCGTGGGCGGCCAACTCCTCGGCCAGCGCCGTGCAGTTGCTGCGCAAGCCGGTGCGGCCGTGGCCGAGCAGCAGCAGGGGGAGCGGGCCGGGGAGCGCGGGCGCGTCGGCGCGGGCGGTGGGGCGGACGGCCGCGATGGTGCCCGGATCCAGCGGCAGGCGCTGATCGACGGCGGCGGCGACCCGGGGCGTGGTGTACGGCGCGCGGGGGCGGCCGGCGGCGGCGCGGGCCGGGTACCAGAGCTGCACCATCAGCTCGCGCGGGCCGGCGGCGGGCACGAACGGGTCCGGGCGGTCGTGGTCGACCAGGTGCAGGGTGGTCGTGCCGACCGGGCGGCCGGTGGTGGGGGCGGGCAGGTCGATGGTGCGCGGCCGGGCGGCCTGAGCTGCCTGGGCGGGCCCGGCGGGCAGCAGGGCTGCGGCGCCGCCCAGGCCTGCGAGTGCCAGCAGTGAACGGCGCCTGATCATCCAGTATCCCTCGGTGGCGGGGTGGTTGAGGTGCGGTCAGCCTAAATGGTCTGGACCGGTCGGGCCAGGGGTGGTGGAGCGGCGTGGGCGCTCAGCGCAGGACGGCGAGGACGGCGCCCCACTGCGAGGTGGTCTGTCCGGTGGCGGCGCAGTGGTCCGGATCCGTCGCGATCCGGTGGGCGGTGGTGAGGCGGTAGGAGGAGAGCCGCAGAGCGGGCAGGCTGGTCCAGCTGGTGCCGAATTCGGGGGCGCTGCCGCTGTTGCTGCCGACCGTGCTCACCAGGAGGTCGCCCGGCGCGCAGGCGGCGGCGTTGGCCGCGGTGGAGAAGGTCGTCCCGCCGGCGTCACCGGAGGCGCGGCCGACGGCCCGGACGGCGGAGACACCGCGGAACTCGTCGACGGCGACGTGGTACTTGCTCGCCCGCGGGTGGGCGACGCGGATCGAGTCCTCCGCGGTCAGCGCGGCCGCCCCGAAGGCCGCGAGGAGCAGCACCCGGTGCCGGAGCGAGTCGGTGACGTCCCCGACGATCCGGAAGCGGTCGCCCCGGCTGTCGGTGACCGTGACCGCCCCGGGACAGGTGCTGGTCAGCATCATCGTGACCACCAGGGCGTCACCCGGGGTGACGGGGGAGAGCACCGGAAGGACGACCTCGGTACTGGAGACGGCCTGCTGGTCGAAGGCGACCCGGGAGGCCCAGGACGGTGCGCTGTCGTCGGTGGCCGTGCGCGCCGCCGCCGGCCGCGGGCCCGGCGCGGGGCGGGCGGCCGCCTCGGCGGGTGCGGACTCGGTGTCCCCGGACGGGCAGCCGTGCGCGGACGGGGGTGGGGCGTCCGGCGTGCGGAAGCCGACCACGGCGAGCGTGCTGCCGACGCCGAGCGCCACGCCGAGGAGCAGGCAGAACGCGTGGGTCCAGATCCGGTGGCGGCCGCGGCCAGGTCCGGCCGGGGGCTCGGCGGCGGAGGCGGCCGTGCTGTCGGCCCTGGTGACGGTCGTGGTGTCGGCCGTGCTGTCGGCCGTGGTGTTCGCGGCGACCGGCGGTCCCGAGGGCTCGACCGGTGAGGCCGGCGGGGCAGGTTGGGCCGGTAGGGCTGGTGGGGTCGACCCCTCGTCGGCGGCGGCGGTCCACCGGCGGTGCCACTCGGCCTCGTCGCCGCCGCAGGCCCGGACGTAGGCCCTGGTCGTGGTCCAGGACGGGAGGCGCGAGCCGGAAGCCGCCTCGTAGAGCGTGGTGTGGGAGATGGAGCCGGCGGTCTTCGCCATCGTGCGGAACGAGGGCTGGCCCGCCTCCAGGCGCAACCGGCGCAGCTCGGCGGCGAGGGCCTCCGCCGCGCTCGGCGCCGGCTCTCTCTCCGCGGGTTGCGACTCCTGCTCCGCCATGGCGTCCCCCTGTTGTCAGATGTCAGATCCAGCGGCGACCGGTGTTGCTTGTCGCGTACGGATCATAGTGACGCGTGACCGCGGCGTTACGTGATCGACGGACTCCGGTTGGGTGGACGGGGTGTTCGGCGCGGTCGTCGGCCGGTGTCAGCTGTTGTCAGTTTCCGTCAGGCGGTACCGAACACCGTGGGATGTCGGGTCAGCTGTCCCAGTCGCCGCGGCCATCGGGGCGGCGCAACGGTCCGACCGAAAAGGGGAATTGAGATGACCAAGGGCATCCTCAAGAAGATCGGCCGCCGTGGTGCGACCGCGGCGGCCGTGGTGGCGGTGGCCGCCGGCGCGGTGGGCGTCTCGGCGGGCAGCGCGTTCGCCGACGGCTGGTACCAGCTCCGCTACCACGCGAGCGGCCACGGCGTGGGCGTCTACTCGCAGCAGTACTCCTGGGCGTCCAAGACCGTCGGCGACCTGGGGTCGTACTCGTGGTCGTCGGACGAGATCTACATCCAGTGCTGGACCAGGGGCGAGGACATCAACAACCAGGGCAACGTCTGGTACCAGGTGGCCGGCACGAACGGCAACTTCATCCCGACGTCCTACGTCTACGGCGCGTACGCCGACGGCAACTGGTACTTCCACAACGGCCTGCGGGAGTGCTGACGACCCGCTGACCCCGTCCACCCCGCCCGTGCCCCGGGCGGGGTGGCGTGCCGTCAGCCGGAGGACTGCCGGGCCGCCGCCTGCTTGATGGCCTCGCGGATGCGCGGGTAGCTGCCGCAGCGGCAGATGTTCTGGATCTGGTCGATGTCCGCGTCGGTCGGGTTCGGGGTGCGGCGCAGCAGGGCGACGGCGGTCATGATCTGGCCCGGCTGGCAGAAGCCGCACTGGGCGACGTCGCAGCCGAGCCAGGCCTCCTGGACGGGGTGCAGGGTGTCGCCGTCGGCCAGGCCTTCGATGGTGGTGACGCGGTGGCCCTCGCAGTCCTTGACGGAGCGGGTGCAGGGCTGGAACTCCTCGCCGTCCAGGTGGCTGGTGCAGGCGCGGCAGACGCCCACCCCGCAGCCGTACTTGGGGCCGGTGACGCCGAGCTTGTCGCGCAGCACCCAGAGCAGCGGCATGTCGTCCGGGGCCTCGACGGTGACGGGGTGCCCGTTGAGGACGAAGGTGTGGGTGGGCATGGGGTGGTGGAGTTCCTTGGCTGGGGGAGTCAGAAGTTGATCGGGAAGGAGCGCGGGCTGGTGCCGGTCGCGCGCGCGTAGGCGTTGGCGACCGCGGCGGAGGCCGCCGGGACGCCCAACTCGCCGGCGCCGCCGGGGGCTCCGCTCGGCGGCATGAGGTGGATCTCGACGGCCGGCGGGGTGTGCCGCTGCCGGGCGTACCGGAAGTCGGCGTAACTGCCCTCGCGCAC
Source organism: Kitasatospora sp. NPDC058478 (assembly GCF_042720345.1). Taxonomy (NCBI): domain Bacteria; kingdom Bacillati; phylum Actinomycetota; class Actinomycetes; order Kitasatosporales; family Streptomycetaceae; genus Kitasatospora; species Kitasatospora sp. NPDC058478. The sequence goes on from NZ_JBHXML010000063.1 coordinate 50,756, forward strand.
GGCCCCGTTGTCGATGTGGTTGCCGGCTTGCAGGATGACCGAGATGCCGTCGATCAGGGCGCCGGTCAGTTGGGCCTCCAGGCCCCGGGGGTTGATGACCCGGCCGACGTCGGCGGCGATCACGGCCTTGGTGACCCTGGGGTCGGCCGGGTCGGTGGCGTCCAGCTCGACGAGGTAGGCGGCGCACCCGCTGTTCTCGTCGTGGTAGCCGATGCCCTGGGCGTGGCCGGGGGGCATCGGGCGGCCCCAGTCGCCGGCCTTGGCGACGGTGTCGAGGATGGCCCGGCCGGCGGCGCTGCGCAGTCGGGCGCGGCGGAACGCGACGGCGTCCTGGCCCATCCGGCGGGCGAGTTCGTCCATCATGATCTCGTCGGCGACCCGGACGGTGCCGGAGTAGACCGACCGCCAGCTGCCGGTGTGCATGTCCAGCGGCACTTCGGCGAGCAGCTGGGTGGGGATGCCGACGTTGTACGGGTTCTTCTCGCTGAGCAGGAAGAAGACCTGGGCGAGGCTGAGCCCGGCGAGCGAGAGGTTGAAGCCGGCGGCGGTGAGCATCTCGCCGAGGCCGTGCCGGAAGTCGGTCTTGACGGTGGCGGCGCGGTGCTCGTAGCTGAGCACCTGGCCGAGCGCGTAGGTGGCCCGGATCCGGTGGTGGCTGGCCGGGCGCATCCGGCCGTGGCGCATGTCGTCGTTGCGCGTCCACATGAGTTTGACCGGTCGGCCCGCGGCCTTGGAGATCTGGGCGGCCTCCAGGGCGGCGTCGAAGAACAGGCGCCGGCCGAACGAGCCGCCGCCGCGCACCACGTGGACGGTCACGGCGTTCTGCGGGAGGCCGAGTTCGGCGGCGATGGCCTGCTGGGCGACGATCGGCGCCTGCGCGGCGAACCACAGCTCGGCCCGGTTCGGCCGCACGTCGGCGACGGCGGTCAGCACCTCCATCGGCGCGTGGTTGACGAAGGCGAAGTCGAATTCGCCGTCCACGTACTGGGTGAGCAGCGGGGGGATGAGGAACGGCGCGTGGGCGGCGCGCAGTTGGCCGCGGATGTCGGAGGTGGACAGGTTGGCGACCGGGCCCGGGTTCCAGGAGGTGCGCAGCGCGTCGCGGGCCTTGAGCGCCTGGTCGAAGGTCTCGGCGAGGACGGCGACGCCGCTGGGGATCCGGACCACGCCGAGCACGCCGGGCATGGCGCGGGCGGCGGAGGCGTCCAGGGTCCTGAGCGTGCCGTTGATGGTGGTCGGGCGGGCGACCACGGTGGGGACGGCGCCCGGGATCGCGAGGTCCCCGGCGTACTTGGCGCGGCCGGTGACGATGTCGCGGGCGTCGATCCGGCCGGTGGGCCGGCCGACCAGGCGCAACTGGTCGGCGCTCTTGGGGGAGCTGGACACGGCGGGGAGGGCGACGGCGGCGGCCTCGGCGGCGAGGTCGCCGTAGCCGGCGCGGCGGCCGTCGGGGGCGAGGACGGCGGAGTCGGCGGTGCGCAGGGTGTCTGCCGGAACGTTCCAGCGCCGCGCTGCGGCGGTCACCAGCCGGGCGCGGGCGGCGGCGGCCGCGGCGCGCACCGGGTCGTACAGCGAGCGCACCGAGTTGGAGGCGCCGGTCAGCTGGTTGAAGAGCAGTTCGGGGCGGCCGTCGGAGAGCGGCACGTCCACGTCGCCGATCCGGGCGTCGAGTTCCTCGGCGACGAGCATCGCGATGGCCGTGGTGAGGCCCTGGCCGACCTCCAGCCGGGGCAGGTGCAGTACGGCGCGCCCGGCGGCGGTGAGTTCCAGGACGAGCAGGTGCGAGGTCGGCAGGCCGGCGATGATCAGCGCGTCGCCGAGGTCGAGGATGTCCGGGATGCCGGGCAGGCCGATCAGCTGCGAGGGGGCGGCGGCGTCCTGGGCGGCCGCGGCGGCGCGGACGGCGGCCCGCGCGGTGGCGGGCGCGGCGGCGTCGAGGCCGAGCCGGGCGCCGACGGTGAGGGTCGGGGCGGCCAGCAGGTAGGTGAGGAACCGGCGGCGGCGGGTGCCGGCGTCGTCCCGTGCGGTGCCCGGGTGGCCGGTGTCGTCCGAGCGGGCGATGGAGGTGCTGATGGGAAGAGCCCTTCGAGCCGATGACGGCGGCGGATCGGGCGGGCACGGCGGCGCCGGGCCCGGTGCCGGATCGCGAATGCCGTTGAGCATAGGAGGGCGTTACTGACCGGTCAATACGGCAAAACTTGGCCCTTCGGCGGGGTCGGTGATGCCCGAAGGCCGTTGGGCGAGGCGGATTCGGAGCGGGTACGGAGGGGGCGGCGGCGGTACGGCCGGGGCCGGTTCCGGGCCCGCGGGAGGAGCGATTCGCCGCCGTCGTACGGGGGTTCAGGGCTCGCCCGCCGGTGCGGTGGGGCCCGGAAGTGGACCAAGGAGTTCCGTGATCACTGGACCTTACCGCCGGTCCGCCTCCTGCCTAGGCTGGGCCGCGAACCGTTGCGAACACCCGGCGCGCGCGCCGCCCCCAGCCAGGAGACCCGTGTCGACCAGCAGCGCCCCGGCGCCCGCCCTCATCCCGCCCGCAGGGCCCCAACGGACCCTCGCCGCAGCCCAGTTGGCCAGCGCCGTCGGCGACGGCGCCTACTACACCTGCTCCGCGCTCTACTTCACCCACATCGTCGGCATGTCGGCGACCGCCCTCGGCGCCGGCCTCGCCGTGGCCTGGGCGCTCGGCTCGCTGGCGGGCGTCCCGCTCGGCGCCCTCGCCGACCGCCGCGGCCCGCGCCGGACGGCCGTGGCGCTCGCCCTGGCCACGGCGGTGGTGGTCGCCGCCTTCCTGGTGATCCGCTCCTACGGGCCGTTCCTGGTCGCGGTCTGCCTCTACGCCACGACGCAGTCCGGGCTCACCGCCGCCCGGCAGGCGCTGGTCGCCACCCTGGTGCCGCCCGCCCAGCGCACCGGGCTGCTCGCCCACCTCCAGTCGACCCTCAACGGGGGGCTGGCCGTCGGCGCCGCCATCGGCGGCATCGCGCTCACCGTCGGCACCCGGGCCGCGTTCCTCTGCGCCTTCGTGGTGACGGCGCTCGGCTTCCTGGCCGGTGCGCTGATCCTGCTGCGGCTGCCCGAAGCCCCGCCCGCCCCGGCCCGGTCGGCCGCCGGGCCCCGGCTGGCCGTCCTGCGCGACCGCCGGTACGCGGCCGTCGCGCTGGTCAACACCGTGCTGCTGCTGCGGATGCCGCTGCTCAGCCTGGTCATCCCGCTCTGGATCGCCGACCGGGCGCCCGGGATCAGCTGGCTCGGCTCGGCCCTGTTCGTCCTCAACACCCTGGCCGTGCTGGGCTTCCAGGTCCGGGCGGCGCGCGGCGTCACCGGCCTGGGCCCGGCCGCGCGGGCCGTCCGCTCGGCCGGGGTGGTGCTGCTCGCCTCCTGCGCGGTGTTCGGCCTGTCGGCCCTGGACGTCCCGGTGTGGGCGGTCGCCGCGCTGCTGGTGGCGGCCTCCGTCCTCCAGGTGATCGGCGAGATGCGGCAGTCGGCGGGCTCCTGGCAGATCAGCTTCGACCTCGCCCCGCCCGAGCGGATCGGCCAGTACCAGGGCTTCTTCGGCACCGGCGTGGCCGTCGCCCGCACCCTCGGGCCGCTGCTGCTGACCACCCTGCTGCTGGACGGCGGGCTCGCGGGCTGGCTCGTCCTGGGCGGCCTCTTCCTGGCGGCCGGGTACGCGATGGGGCCGGTCGTCCGCTGGGCCGAGCGGGACCGCGACCGGGGCCGCCCGACGCCGGTCGCCTCCGCCGTCGCGGTCCCGTAGCGGCCGCCCGCGCCGGCCGGGTGCCCTTCTCACCGGCCTTCCCCGCCGCCCCGGCGCCCTCCTCGCCGCCCCCGCCCACCAGGCCCCGCCCCAGTCGCCCGCCGCCCCCACCGCGAGCCCGCCCGAGAATGCTCCGACGGCTGACCGGAAACCGGTGGCCCGGGCCGCCGCCCGCTGGCATGCTGGCCGCGTGGACCGACCCCAGATCTGGCTCGACTTCGCCCCCGAGCTGCACCTCTTCGTCTCCGGGCCCCGGCGGGCCGGCCGCTCGGCGCTGCGCACCGACGGCACCTCGACGCTCGGCCACGTCGTCGAGTCCCTGGGTGTCCCGCTCACCGAGGTCGGCACCCTGCTGGTGGACGGCCGGCCGGTGCCCGGGTCGTACGTGCCGCTCGACGAGGAACACGTCACCGTCCGGGCCGTGGACCGGCCGCAGCCCTCGCCCACCCCGCCGCGCTTCCTGCTGGACGTCCACCTCGGCACCCTCACCCGCCGGCTGCGCCTGCTCGGCGTCGACGCCGCCTACGAGAACCCGGACATCGGCGACGCCGCGCTCGCCGCCCGCTCCGCCGCCGAGCAGCGCGTCCTGCTCTCGCGCGACCGGGGGCTGCTGCGCCGCCGCGAACTGTGGGCCGGCGCCTACGTCTACAGCCACCGCCCCAACGAGCAGCTGCGCGACGTGCTCTCCCGCTTCGCGCCCCCGCTCGATCCGTGGAGCCGCTGCACCACCTGCAACGGCACGCTGCGCGAGGCCGACAAGACCTCGGTGCGCGAGCAGCTGCGGGACGGCACCGAGCGCTCCTACGACGTCTTCGCCCAGTGCGTCGACTGCGGCCAGGCCTACTGGCGCGGCGCCCACCACGCCCGACTGGACGCGATCGTCACCGACGCCCTCCGCGAGTTCGGCACGCCCGCCGGGGGCTGAGACCGGCCCGAGACCGGCGTGAGACCGGCGCGAGGCCGGCGCGGCGAACTACGGGACATCTCAGGGTGGCGGCCGGGTGTAGAGGCGTGTTCTCATCGGCGGTGGGGGACGAGACCAAGGTACTCCGTGACGCGAGAGAGGCCGGGTCGGATGAGCAGTCAGCCAGTGCAACAACCGTTCCAGACAGCGGACGTCGGTGACGTCGAGGTGGTGCGCGCACCGGACGGGGCCGCGGTGTTCCCGCTGCTGGTCCTGGACGGACAGGGGAGCCTCGCGGTGTTCGAGCTCGCCCCCGGGCAGGTGTCGCACGCGGTGTCGCACGCCACCGTGCAGGAGCTGTGGCAGGTCGTCGAGGGCGCCGGGGAGCTGTGGCGCCGCCAGGGCGGGCGGGAGGAGACCGTCCGGCTCGTGCCCGGGACGGCGGCCTCGATCCCGCTCGGCACGGCGTTCCAGTTCCGGGCCGACGAGGACGCCGACCGGCCGCTGCGGATCGCCGCCGTCACCATGCCGCCCTGGCCCGGCACCGACACCGAGGCCAGGCCCGAGGAAGGCCCCTGGAAGGCGACCTCCCGGTGAGCCGGGCAGGGGGGATCCCGCGCCGCCCGCTGGCGGCGCTCGTCGCGGCCGCGGCCGTGCTCGGACTCTCGGTGGCGCCCGCCGCGGCCGCCCCGGCCGCCGAGCCGCACCTCCAGTCGCGCTACGTCACGATGCCCGACGGCGTCCGCCTCGCCGTCGACGTCTGGCTGCCCGAGGGCACCACGGCCGGCGCGAACCTGCCCACCGTCCTGGTCACCCAGCGCTACTGGCGGGCCCGGGTCTACCCCGGCGCACCCGGCAACGGCGGCCGCAGCAGCGACGCCGACGGCTGGAACGCCCACGGCTACGCCTACGTGGTCGCCGACCTGCGCGGCACCGGCGCCTCCTTCGGCACCCTGAGCTCCGAACTCGGCGCCGACACCGTCGCCGACAGCGGCCCGCTCAGCGACTGGATCGCCGCCCAGCCCTGGTCCAACGGCCGGGTCGGCACCACCGGCGTCTCCTACGGCGGCGACACCGCGATGCTCGCCACCGCCCTCGGCAACCACCACATCACCGCCGCCGCCCCGATCTCCTACGACTTCGACCCGTACGAGGACCTGGTACGCCCCGGCGGCCTGCTCATCGAGCCCCGGATCGCCCCGTACGCGCTGCTGCTGCGCATCCTCGACCAGGCCGGCGGCACCACCTGCGACACCGACGAGCAGACCCGGCAGGTCTGCGCGGCCACCGGCCTGACCGGCGCCGTGCCCCGGCCGGTCGACGGCCCGGACGGACCGGCCCTGCTGGCCGCCGCGCGCGCCGAGCACGCGGGCAACGCCAACCTGGTCGACATGGCCGAGGCCGGCGTCTACCGCGACTACCAGGACGGCCCGAAGAGCTGGACGGTCGGCAGCGTCGGCGAGAAGGCCGACGCCGTCGAGGCCGGCGGCGTCCCCGTGCTCACCGACGCCGGCTGGCTCGACGCGGGCACCGCCAACGGCGTGCTCTCCCAGTTCACCGGCCTCTCCAACACCCAGGACGCCTGGATCGGCCCGTGGAGCCACGGCCAGGGCTACCTCGCCGACCCCTTCCAGCCCGCCCGCCACCTCACCGACCAGGAACGCGCCCAGATCGCCCAGCGGACGTTCGACTTCTTCGACCGCTACGTACGGGCCGACGGCCGCCCCGACGGCACCCGGCAACTGCACTACTACACCTTCAACGAGGGCGTCTGGCGCACCACCACCCGCTGGCCGCTGCCCGGCACCCGCCCGCAGCGGCTCTACCTCGGCGAGGACACCACGCTCAGCCGCCGGCGGCCCGAGCCGGACGACCGCCCCGGCGCCGACCTGCTGCGCCTCGACCCCACCGCCGGCACCGGCCCACTGGACCGCTGGAACACCAACCTCACCGGCAACCAGGTCAGTTACCCCGACCGGGCCGCCGTGGACGCCGAACTCCTCAGCTACACCACCCCGCCGCTGACCGGCGACACCCGGGTGACCGGCAACGGCCGCGTCACGCTCGACGTCACCGGCCTCGACGGCACCGCCCAGGGCGCCCTGCACGTCTACCTGGAGGACGTCGCCCCCGACGGCCGGGTCACCTATCTGACCGAGGGCCAACTCGCCCTCGCCGACCGGGCCGTGGCCGACCGGGACGACAACCCCGACTGGCGCCGGCTGCGCACGCCCCGCAGCTACGCGGCCACCGACGCGGAGCCCTTCCCGCAGGGCCGGGCCCGTCAGGTCACCATCGACCTGCAACCCGTCGCGGTGCTCTTCCGGGCCGGCGAGCGGATCCGGCTCACCGTCGCCGCCGCCAACCCGGACTCCTTCCAACTGCTCCCGGCCGACGGCCGGGCGAGCTACCGGATCGGGCACGGCGGAGCCGACCCGTCCTTCCTGGAGCTGCCGGTGGTGCGCAGCACCCCGTAGGCCCGGTCCGGCCGTCGCCGAACGCGCCCGGGCCCGGGAGGCCGACGCCGCCTCCCGGGCCCGGGCTGCTCAGTCCCTGACCCCGGAGAGCGCGAGCGGTAGGTGCCGGGGCCCGCGCAGGACGGGGCTGCGCCGGTACTCGGGCGGGTCCTGGAGCAGCCGGGGGCCGTCCAGGCGGTGGATGAGCGCGGTGAGCGCGAGCTGCGCCTCGACCCTGGCGAGCGGTGCGCCGAAGCAGCTGTGCACGCCGCTGCCGAAGCCGAGGTGCTGGTTGTCCGGGCGGGTCGGGTCGAAGCGGTCGGGCTCCTGGAACCGGAGAGGGTCCCGGTTGGCGGCGGCGAGCACCAGGATCAGCGGCGCGCCCTTGGGGACGGTGACCCCGGCGACCTCGATGTCGGTGAGCGCGGTGCGCTGCGGCAACAGTTGGACCGGGGGTTCGTAGCGCAGCAGCTCCTCCACCGCGCGCGGCATCAACTCCGGCTTGTCGCGCAGCAGTTCCAGGCTCTCGGGGTGGCGCAGCAGGGTGAGCGCGCCGTTGGTGATCAGGTTGACGGTCGTCTCGTGCCCGGCGATGAGCAGCAGGACCGCGGTGGCCATCAGTTCCGTCTGGGTGAAGCCGCCCGACGGGCCGGGGTCGTTGACGAAGGCGGAGAGCAGGTCGTCGGACGGCTTGCCCCGGCGGCTCTCGGCGAGCTCGCCGAGGTACAGCCCCATCTCCATCCGGGCCTGCGTGGCCGCCTGCTGGCGCTCGGACGGATCGCTGTCGGGAGTGGGGTCGAAGCCCGCGATCAGCGTCTCGGACCAGGCGTGGAACCGCGGCTCGTCCTCGCGCGGCACGCCGAGCAGTCGGCAGATGACGGTGACCGGCAGCGGGTAGGCGAAGTCCTCGACCAGGTCGATCCGGTCGCGGCCCCGGAGGCCGTCGACCAGTTCCCCGGTGATCCGCGCGATCTCGTCGTGCATGGCGTCGACCCGGTCGGGCGCGTGGGGCGGGCCGAAGGGCCGCATGGCGATGGTGCGCAGCCGTTCGTGCTCGGGGTCGTCCCGGCCGATGAAGGCGACCGGGACGCTGCCCTGCAGCTCGTCCGGGACGGTGCGGTTGCGGCGGTCCGAGCTGATCCTCGGGTCGTGCAGCAGCGCGGCGACCTCGTGGTAGGTGCCGACCAGGTAGCTGCCGTCGTCCTGGCGGGCCACGCCGTGGTCGCGGAGCTCGGCGTACAGGGGGTAGGGGTCGGCGCGGTTGGCGTAGTCGGTGATCCGGCGGAACAGGGTGTCGGCGGCGGCCATGCGCGGTGGCTCCTCGGGGGGTGGCGGCGGTGGTGGTCCTCGACGGGCGGCGGCGGTGGTGGTGGTCCTCGACGGGCGGCGGCGGTGGTGGTGGTCCTCGACGGGCGGCGGGGCCCGGTGGGCGTGCGCCCGTCGAGCGGTGGCGGGTGGGCTCAGCCGCCCCAGCGCCGCAGGGTCAGCCGCCGGTCGGGCAGGTGGCCGGTGAGGGCGACGGTCGGGCCGTGCGAGAGCACCTTCGGGTCGGGCACGTCGGAGGGGACCGGGATGCGGGAGGCGGGCGGCTCGACGCCGTCCCAGTCGGGCGGGAACGGCGCGGCGGCCTCGATCAGTCGCTGGTAGTGCTCCAGCCACTTGGCCCGGTTCACGCTGACGGCGGCCGTGATCCGGCCCCGGTACCCGTAGACCGCGACGAGCCGGCGCTCCTCGACCGAGCCCTGGGCGAGGACCACGTGGTCGGAGAAGGTGGGCACGCCGACGGACTTGATGTTGAGCCCGAACTGGCTGGACCAGAAGGACGGCACGCTCAGGTGCGGCCGCCGTTGCGGCCCCGGGCTGACCATGTTGTGCGCCGCCACCTCGGCCTGCGCGACCGCGTTGCCCCAGTGTTCGAGGGAGAGCAGCTGGTACTCGAAGAGGGGGTGCGGGAAGCGGGCGACGTCGCCCGCGACGAAGACGTCGTCGGTGACGATCCCGTACATGTTGAAGGCGCGGCAGCCCGCGTCGCAGGCCACCCCGCGCGGACCGGCGGCGAGACCCGACTCGGCCAGCCATTCGGTGTTGCGGACGGCGCCCAGGGCGACCACGGCGACGTCCGCCTCGATCCGGCTGCCGTCGGAGAGCTCGGCGCCGGTGAGCCGGCCGGCGCGGCCGGTCAGCGCGGAGACGGTCACCCCGCAGCGCAGGTCGACCCCGTGGGCGAGCTGGACCTTGGCCGCGAGGGCACCGAAGGCCCCGCCGAGGGCCCCGACCAGCGGGGCGGGGCCGCGCTCGGCGACGGTCACCGCCAGGCCGCGCTCCCGGCAGGCGGAGGCGATCTCGGAGCCGGTGAACCCGGCGCCGATCACCAGCACCCGCTTCGGGCCGGCGTCCAGCCGCTCGGCCAGGCCGGCCGCGTCCTCGGCGGTGCGCAGGGTGAACACCCCGTCGAGTGCGGCCTGCTCGGCCTTCGGCCAGGGCCTGGCCCGGGTGCCGGTGGCGATCAGCAGCCGGTCGAAGGGCAGCTGCTCGCCGTTCGCGAGCAGGACCTGCTTGCCGTCCCCGTCCACACCGGTGGCGCGGACGCCGAGCTTCCACTGCGCGTCCACCTCGCGGCGCCGGGGCAGCGCGGTCTCCTCGGCGCGCACCCGTCCGAGCAGCACCTGCTTGGACAGGGGCGGCCGGTCGTACGGGGGGAGGCGTTCCTCGCCGACCACGGTCAGCTGCCCGGCGAAGCCCTCGTCCCGTAGCGTCTCGGCGGCGCGCAGACCGGCCAGCGAGGCGCCGACGATGACGATCCGGCCGTTCTTGAGGTCATCGGACATCGGACCGGTCCTCCTCCTCGACCAGGATGGCCTGCACCGGGCAGGCCGCGACGGCCCGCCGGACGCGGTCACGCTGGTCCTCGGGGGCCTGCGGGGTGTAGAGCAGGGCCTCCTCCCCGTGCAGCTCGAACACTCGGGGAGCGAGGAACGCGCACTGCGCGTAGCCCTGGCAGCGGTTGAGGTCGACGACGATCTTCACGGTCTCTCCTCCCGGGCACGTCTGTGTCCGTCCTACCGCCGCCGGAGCGGCCGCGCGCCCGGTGCTGCTCCGTGGGAGCGGTCGCGGAGAGTGGCCGCCGAGGAACGCCGGGGGCCCCGGGACCAGCCCGGCGCGCTAGTTCGGCGACTCCAGCCCGAGGGTCCAGCGGTGGGTGGTGTAGCCGCCCATCCGGGTCGGGTGGCGCTCCACGAGCGTCACGGCCAGGCCGTCGGCCGTACGGCGCAGCGTGCCGGTGAACCGGTGCAGGTCGTCGCCGGACAGCGGGAGCAGCTCGGCGAGCACGGTGGCGTCGAGGTCGCGCCCGACGGCGCGCAGCACCCCCGCGTCCAGCACCAGGACGGTGCCGTCGGCCAGCACCACCGGCGCGGGGGCCTGCGGGTCGGCGAGCAGCGGGCCGCTCTCGATGCCCCCGCCGGGCAGCAGCCGCACCACCCGGCTCCCGGTCGGCCGGCGGCGGTCGGTCTCGACGACGCGCAGGCCGTCGCCGACCACGTAGTGGCCGTAGCTGCGCCAGGAGTCGACCAGGGTGGCGTCCCGGTCGTAGGCCCAGGTGTCGAAGGTGCCGTAGCCCTCCAGGCCGAGCACGAAGCGGCCGCCGCCCAGGGCCGTGCCGCGCTCGCCGCGCAGTTCGGCGACCAGGGCGCCGTCGTCGAGGTCCAGCAGCAGGGCCGGGCCGAGGTGGCCCCAGGCGGTGTACTCGAAGGAGTCGGCGGTGACCAGCGCCCGGCCGCCGGAGAGGTGGGCCGCGTTCGGGCGCCCCGCGCAGGGGCGGCGCCAGCGGACCAGGCCTTCGGCGTCGACACAGCTGATCTCGCCGTTCCGGCCGTACAGCGCCAGGTCGCCGCGGCGGGCCAGCGGCCCCTCCGGGCGCCCCTGGGGCCGCCCGCCGCTGCGCCGGTGGTGGTCCTGGACGGTGACACGCCAACTCCCCATGATCCGGATGCTAACGGACCCCGCCGGGCCGCGGAGGGCGTTTGCGGAGGGTGCCCGGACGGCCGGGACGGCGGACAATCTCCCCAGACGCAGAGGAGGAGGCCGCGGTGGAGTTCGAGGTGTTGATCGAGACCCCGCAGGGGTCGCGGAACAAGTACGTGATGGACTTCGCGGCGGGCCGGATCCGCCTCGACCGCACCCTGTTCACCGCCACCCGCTACCCCGTGGACTACGGCTACGTCGAGGGCACCCTCGGCGGCGACGCGGAGCCGCTGGACGCGCTGGTGCTCGGCGGCGAGCCGGCCGTGCCGGGGTGCGTGATCACCTGCCGGGCGGTCGGCATGTGGGTGATGCGGGACGAACGCGGGCCGGACCAGAAGGTGCTGTGCGTCCCCGCCCACGACCCGCGCTACGGCGACCTGCGGGACATCGGCGACCTGCGCGAGTTCGACCTGCTGGAGATCACCCATTTCTTCCAGGTCTACAAGGACCTGGAGCGCGGCAAGTCGGTCGAGGGCTCGCACTGGGCGGACCGGGAGGCCGCGTACGCGCAGATCGCCGAGTCCCGGGCGCGCGCGGCGGGGACGCGCTTCGCCCGGCCGGTGTAGCCGGCCCGCCGCGCGGGCCCGGGGCTCGGAACCGGGCGTGGCGCCGGGGCTCAGAACCGGGCGTGGCGCAGGATCTCGCGGACCTGGTCGGCGATGGCGGCCTCGTTCTGCTCGAACTCCGGGGCGGTGAGGCGGTCCTGTTGGGCGGGCAGGCCGGTGAGGACGGGGGTGTGCAGGTGGCCGCCGGGGAGGTCGGGGGCTAGGTCGAGGCGCAGGCGGTTGGAGCGGTAGGCGACCTCGTTGGAGAGGTATCCGCCGCCGCCACCGGCGACAGCGCGGGAGCCGGGGGTGGGGCCGTCCGCGCGGTCGACGGGGTCGACGCCGCCCTCGGGGACCTCGGTGACGGTGGTGTTGAGGCGGACGGGGTAGGGCTGCTGGACGGCCGTCATGGCGTCGGTGGGCAGGGTGGTGCGGATGAACTCCGGGCCGTCGTCCAGGCCCGGGGCGGTGACCGGGTGCTGCCGGGTGCCGCCGGAGAGCGTGCCGGTGTTGTCGGTGGCGGGATCGGCGGAGCGGGCCCGCCCGGCCCAGGCCTCCAGGGTGAACAGGCCCGGGTAGCCCTGGCTGATGCTGGTGATCAGGTCGGCGGCCTGCGGGCCGGGGGAGAGGTGCGGGCCGAAGGCGCGCTCGACGACGCCGTCGTCGAAGTCGCCGTAGCGGACCGGCAGCAGGACGGCCCGGACTTCGGCCGGGCTGCCGTCGGCGAGGGTGATCCGCCGCCCGTGCAGTTGCAGGACGGCGGCGCCGGAGGGGTTGGCGCGGCGCGGCTCGGTGTCGAGGCCGTACGGGTCGAAGCCGCTGACGAAGATCCGCCGGACACCGGGGGCGGCGGTGAAGCCGTCGTCGAGGCCTCGGGAGGCGTCCTCGAAGCGGGCCCGCAGGTCGGCCGGGTCGACGTCGAACCCGGGTTGCCAGCGGGCCAGTTGGACGGTCATGGCGAGCCTGGTCCAGTACAGCGGACGGTCGTCGCGGGCGGGGAGTTCGCCGCTGGGCCGCCGGCCCTGGGCCCGGTCCACCCCGGCCTGCCAGAGTGCCCGGCCCCAGGCGCCCGCCACCCGCTCCGCCTGCCGGGCGTTCCGGGCGGCGCACAGGGCGGCGGGGAAGCCCCGGAGCAGGTCGCGCAGGCCGGAGCGCTCGGTGAAGGCGGTCGTCCGCTGGTCCTGGAGCCGGGCCTGTTCGGTGTCCACCGGGGCGGTGGCGACGACCGGGCAGGCCGCCGGGCCGGCCTGGGCGGCGGCCGGGGTGAGCAGGGCGGCGAGCGTGCCGCTGAGGGCGGCGGCCAGGGTGGCGGCGCGACGAAGGCGTGTCATGTTACCTGACAATAGGTCGGGAGCCGACACCCCGCCAGGGCGCCCCGCCCGAGCGCCCCGGCCGGCAAGACCGCGCCGCGGGCCCGTGGCCTGCTGGAACGTCCCGTCCAGCACTGACGGGAAGTCGGGAACCGGCGCGAGCTCTACAGCGTTGTCGTGGTCGAACAGTGGAAACAGCGGTCATTCGAACGGTGGCGGAGGAAGTGTCATGAGTGTGGCCCTGACGAAGGGCGGCAACGTCTCCCTGGGCAAGCAGGCCCCCGGGCTGCGGGTCGTACGGGTCGGCCTCGGCTGGACGGCCGGCGCCGGGTACGACCTGGACGCCAGCGCCCTGCTCTGCGACGCCTCCGGGAAGGTCGTCTCGGACCAGCACTTCGTCTTCTTCAACAACCTGCAGAGCCCGGACGGTTCGGTCCGCCACCAGGGCGGCGCCGGTGGCGGCGGCGACCAGGAGCAGATCGACGTCCGGCTCGCGGACGTCCCGGCCGGGGTGGAGAAGATCGTCTTCGCGGTCGCGGTCTACGACGCGGTGCAGCGGCGCCAGAGCTTCGGCCAGGTCCGCGGCGCGTACATCCGGCTCACCGACCCGGACGGCGGCGCCGAGGCGGCCCGCTACGACGTGGCGGCCGAGGCCGGCAGCGAGACGGCGATGGTGTTCGGCGAGCTCTACCGGCACGGCGCGGACTGGAAGTTCCGGGCCGTCGGGCAGGGGTACGCGTCGGGGCTCGCGGGTATCGCCGCCGACTTCGGGGTGGACGTCCTGCAACCGGCGCCCGCCGCGCCCGTGCCCGCCGCGCCCGTGCCCGCCGCGCCCGTGCCGGCTCCGGTCGTGCCCGCCGCGCCGGCCATGGCGCCCGCCGTACCCGCCGTGGCGCCCGCCGCCACGATGACCCAGCCAGGACCAGGGAGTTCCCCCGTGACGTGTTTCTTCGACCCCTCGCACGGCCTCGGCTCGACGGCGGTGCTGTGGTCGCCGCAGTGGGGCGTGCCGCGCCAGATCGAGACCTGCGCCGCCTGCGCCCAGCGGGTGCAGACCACCGTGCCGCCGTTCTACACCCCGCAGCAGGGCTACCCGCAGCCGGTCCAGCAGGGCTATCCGCAGCCGGTCCAGGGCCAGCCCGCTCAGGGCCAGCCGGGCCAGGGCGGTCGCCGCTTCGGCACCGGCGCGCTGATCGGCGCGGGCGCGGCCGGCCTCGTCGGCGGCGCGCTGCTCAACGAGGCGTTCAGCGACGACACTCCCGAGGTGGTCGTGAACAACTACTACGAGGGCGACGACGACAGCTTCTTCTAAGCCGTTTTCTTCTGGGCCGTTCCCCGGGTCGCCCCTGGACCGCCAGCCCTCCCGCCGGGCGCCCCGGTAGAAGAACTGCGCGGCCGGCGGGGTTACCCGGCGGTAGATCTCGCCCAGCAGTCCGGGGGCCCCCCCCCCGGGGGGCGCCGC
>NZ_JBHXML010000064.1:0-64555 GCF_042720345.1 Kitasatospora sp. NPDC058478
CGGCCGCATCCCGCAGAGGCCGGGCCGGGGCGCCGTCGTCCGGAGGCCGTCGCCCTTCGGCGGGTGGTCGTCCGGCGGGTCGTCGTCCCGACCGTTGTCGGTGCCGCGTGCGAGCATGCGGGCGAGACCCGTTCGCCCCCGACCGTGAGGTGCCACCGCCATGCCGCGTTCCGCCCCCGACCAGCTCACCGACCTGCCGTACGCGGACCTGCTCCGCCCCCACGCCGGGCGGCTGCGCAGTGACGAGCGGTACGACACCACGCACTTCGACGGCGGCGAGCACACCGACGAGTCGGCGGCCGGGGCGGCGTTCCTGGAATGCGCCTTCACCGGGGTCGCGCTCAGCGGGGTCAAGCTGCGCCAGGCCCGGTTCAACGAGGTCTGGGTGCAGGCCGGCCGCTGGGTGGCCTGCGACCTGAGCGACACCGAGTGGCAGGACAGCGCCTTCGTCGGCGGCGTGCTGGCCGGGGTCGCCGGATACGGCTCGGCGCTGCGCCGGGTGGTGTTCCGCGGCTGCAAGCTGGAGGCGGTCAACCTGCGGGCGGCCGTGCTGCGGGACGTCGTGTTCGAGGACTGCCTGCTGCGCGACGTGGACTTCGGCGAGGCCAAGCTGACCGAGGTGTCCTTCCCCGGCTCCACGCTGGAGGAGGTCCGACTGCGCGGCGCCACCCTGAAGAAGACCGACCTGCGCGGGGCCGCCCGGCTGGGCCTCGCGGACGGCCACCAGGGGCTGCGCGGCGCGGTCATCAGCTCCACCCAACTGCTGGAGCTGGCACCGCAGTTCGCCCAGGCGCTGGGAATCGAGGTCAAGGACCGCTGACCAGCCGCCCGCTCCGTCCCTCCCCGCCGTTTCCGCCGCCCGTTCAGCCCGGCGTCGCTCGGTGACACCCGGACGAACAGTCCGCCAACCCTGCCGCGCGCATCTGGTGGGCGCCTCCGGCCGGGGTGGAAGATGCTGCGCGATCGATGAGCCCCGACTTGTGTACACAACATCGCCAGATCGCCAGTGAAGGGACGGGCCGGGCCGATGGCCGAGCTGAGTCGTAGGAAGTTCGTCACGCTGTCCGGTGCCGCCGCGGCGGGACTCGCCGTGGCCGGCACCAGCGCCGCAGGGGCCGCCCCCGGCGCACCCGCGGTGGCCTCCACCGCCACGCTCCAGCAGACCGGCACCATCAACGACGTGCAGCACGTGGTGATCCTGATGCAGGAGAACCGCAGCTTCGACCACTACTTCGGCACCCTGCGCGGGGTGCGCGGCTTCGCCGACCGCAGCGCCATCCAGATAGCCGGCGGCTACAGCGTCTTCAACCAGCCCAACGGCCTGCTCGGCCGCCAGTACCCGTGGCAGTTCAGCCAGACCAAGCCGGCCGGCGGCGCCGACCCCGAGCGCCTCGCCCAATGCAACGGCGACCTCAGCCACGGCTGGAGCGATCAGCACAAGGCCTGGAACAGCGGCAAGATGGACTCCTGGGTCGCCGCCAAGGGCAACGTCCGCACCCTCGGCTTCCTCACCCGCCAGGACATCCCGTTCCACTACGCGCTGGCCGAGAACTGGACCATCTGCGACGCCTACCACTGCTCCGTGCTCAGCGCGACCGGCCCCAACCGCACCTACCACTGGTCCGGCCAGATCGACCCGGCCGGCAGCGCCGGCGGCCCCGCGTACGACGGCGGCGACGAGAAGGGCCTGCGCTGGCAGACCTACGCGGAGGCACTGGAGAGCGCCGGCGTCAGCTGGAAGGTCTACCAGAACGCCGCCGACAACTACGGCGACAACGCCCTCGCGTACTTCACCCAGTTCTCCGGCGCCCCGGCCGGCAGCCCGCTGGCCGTCAAGGGCATGGGCTCGGTGCCCAAGGCCACCGGCAGGACCCCGGACGACATCGCCGCCGCGATCAAGGCCGACGTGCTGAACGGCACCCTCCCGCAGGTCTCCTGGATCGTCCCCGACCAGGCCTCCTCCGAACACCCGTACGCCACCCCCGCCGACGGCGCGCACTTCGTCCACCTGGTGATCGACGCGCTGAACGCCGACCCGAACGTCTTCAACTCGTCCGTCCTGTTCATCAACTACGACGAGAACGACGGCTTCTTCGACCACGTCCCGCCGCCGGCCGCCCCGGCCGGCACCCCGGGCGAGTTCTACAACGGCACCAACATCGGCCTCGGCTTCCGCGTCCCGATGATCGCCGTCTCGCCCTGGACCCGCGGCGGCTGGGTCAACTCCGAGACCTTCGACCACACCTCCGTGCTCCGCTTCCTGGAGACCTGGACCGCCGCCCTCGGCACGCCCGCGCAATGCCGGAACATCAGCGACTGGCGCCGACGCGTCTGCGGCGACCTGACCAGCGCGTTCGACTTCGCCAACCCGGTCTACGGCCTGCCCGGGCTGCCCGACACCTCGCAGACCATCGGCCTGTCGGCGTGCGGCCCGCTGCCCAACCCGGCCCCGGTCAACAACCAGCTGCCGATCCAGGAGACCGGCACCCGGCCGGCCCGCGCCCTGCCGTACCAGCCGAACGCCAACCTGGACCACCTGGAATTCGGCTCCGGCGGGGTCATGAAGGTCTGGATCGCGATGGACAACGGGGGCACGGCGGCGGCGAAGTCCGCCCACTTCGCCGCCTACGCCAACGCCTACCGCAGCGGCGGCCCCTGGCAGTACACCGTCGACCCGGGCGGCACCACCAGCGACTTCTTCAACTGCGGAACCAACTTCGGCGGCGGCCCCTACGACCTGACGGTCGTCGGCCCCAACCGCTTCCTGCGCCGCTTCAAGGGCGACGCCACCAAGGCCGGCAAGAACGCGGCCGCCACGGCGTCGTACGCGGTCGAGCCGGGCACCGGCAAGCTCGCCGTCTACTTCAAGCTCGCCAACTCCGGTGCGACGCCCATGACCTTCACAATCGCGTCGAACAACTACCGCACGGACGGCCCCTGGACGTACCAGGTCCCCGCCGGCGGCAACGTCACCGACTTCTTCAACGCCGCGGCCTACAACAACGGCTGGTACGACTTCACGGTGACGGTGGACGCCGACAGCACCTGGTCCCAGCGCTTCACCGGCCACCTGGAAACGGGCACCCCCAGCATCACCGGCTGACGCCCCAGGCCCCGCTACCCGCTCCCTCGGGTGGCGGGGCCTCCACCCGCATCTGATCGGTCGTCAGCTCGACGCGGAATCGGCGCGGAATAGTATTCCGATCCGCCTGCCGACCTTATGGCCGTCCGGGATCCTGCCTACCGTGAGCCCAAGACGCAGAAGGTATCGCGCCTGAAGTTCCGGACTATTCCCCGCTCAAGCGTCAGGGCCGCGCGGGGAGGATCGGGGAAACGACCATGGGAACACGTGAACGGCACGGCGCCGGTCGCGCGCCCGGGCTGCGGGCCGCACGGAGGACGTCGATCTCGGCACTGTCCGCGCTCTGCTGCGCCGCCGTGCGGTCCAGCGCCTGCTCCGCCGCCGCGTACCGCCCGGCCACGAAGTGGCACCAGCCGAGGTACGCGGCCCCCATGGCGGCCGCACCGATCGCCGGAGCCCGCAGGGCGTACGGCGCGTCCTTGGCCGCCTGGACGGCCAACTCGGTCCGCGCCGCCACCATGGGAGTCACATCCGCGGAGGAGGAGATGTCCTCCAGCTTCCGCAACTGGACGAGCCCTGACTCTGCCTCGACGATCATCGCCCGGTCCACCAGACCCGGCCTGCGGGCCTGGAAGTCGACCCGATCAGGATCAGCCGGAATCAGGCCGGACAGCGCGCCTCCCGCCCCCAGCGCCCCATCGATCAACCGGGCCAGCGCCGGATCCGGCATCCGGTCGCCCGACTCGAAACGACTGACGGTCGACTGGGACACGAACACCTTCGCCGCCAGCCTCGGCTGGGACATGCCCGCACGCCGACGCAGCAGCCGCAACGTGCGCCCGAAGGACGTCAAACCCGCCTCCGCTCCTGGCCGTTCACCCGCCCACCAAGTGCCGCCGGAGCCTACCCCCCGACCGGACAACTCGCCACAGCCCCAAGCAGATCGAGGAGCCGGACGCGCCCGGCGTCGGCATCCGGCGGTCACCCTCGCCGGGCAGAGCGGAGGCCCCACTACCCGCCTCGGGTAGTGGGGCCTCGGGTGCGTGATCGGAGGTCGCTCGCTGTTTGGGGCGGCCGGATGGCGTAGGTGGTGAATCCGGCGTGCTCGCCGGTCGGGACGAACCCTGCCTTGAGGAGGACGCGACCGGAGGCCGGGTTGTCCGGATGGTGCTTGGCGTGGATCTCGGGCAGTCCGAGGTGGCCGAAGCCCAGGGCGAGAATCCTGAGGACCGCCTCCGTGGCGTGCCCCTTCCCCCAGGTGTCCGCGCGCAGGATGTAGCCGAGTGCGGCGACGGGGCGGTCCAGGCAGAGCTTGATGATCCCGAGCAGGTCGCCGTCGAAGTCGAGGCCCAGGGTGTAGAGCGTGCGCGGGGATTGAGCGGCGGAGGCCACTGCGTCGCGTGCGGCGCTGCGGGCTTCGGCGGCGTCCATCGGCCCTCGCTGGAGGAACCTGGTCGATTCCGGGCTGTAGATCCGCTGGAGAGCGGTGGCGTCGTTTCGGGTCAGCTCGCGCAGTACGATCACTTGCCCACCGCCTGCACCATGGTGACCAACTCGGCGGCGGTCGGCCGGTCGTCGGGCCCGGCCAGCAGGACGAACCGCAGCCGGGCCTGGAGTGCGGGCCAGGGCATCCGGGAGGACATTGGGACGGCTCTGGCGGCGATGGCCTCGCGAACCACCTCGACCGGCGTGCCCCGGCCGAGTCCGGCGGCCTCGTAGTCCAGCGGCCAGTTGCCCGTGGCACAGGTCCACAGGGTGCCGGCGAGGGCGTAGACGTCGGCGGGCTTTGTCGTGTCGACGGGTTGGGGTCCGGTGATGATCCGGGCGGCCAGTTCGGGGGCGGTGAGGTGGACCATCGTGCCGTCGAAGGTCTTCCATGGAGTGGTGCCGACCTTCCGGGACCAGGCGAAGTCGAGGAGGCGCACGGTTCCGTCATCGCCGTGGACGCCGTGCTGGGGCTGGAGGTCGCCGTGTACCCATCCGTCGGCGTGGAGGACGGCCGCGGCGCGGCACAGCCCGATGGCAGCGGCAAGGGCTTCGTCCCGCCCCCCTTCGCCCTTGCGTACGGGACGGAAGACCTGCCAGGTGGATGGTCCGGCCAGCCATGGGGTGACGAGCCAGATGCCGTCGTCGAACCGGCCGGCGGTCACGGTGTAGCCGGGGAGCTGGTCCAGCACGGAGGCTTCTCGCGCGGTGACCTCGGCGGCCTCGCCGGTGCCGAGCTTGATGCTCGCGCGGCCTCGCGGCCCGGTCGCCTTCCAGACCGACGAGCCCCGCCGGTTGCTGATCTCCTCCAGCTCCAGCGGCCCGCATACGGCCTCCGCGGCCTTCAGCGCTTCGGTGGCCTCGGGAGTGAAATCGCCCATTCTCTTACTGCCTTCCACTCGCAGGGGATGTGTTCGAACACGTCGTGGCCGTCGTCAACGGCCCCGCCCACCGCCGCCGCGAGATCGGGTGTGCTGGTCAGGAGCTTCGGGTCCAGGAGGCGGACGGCCGCGCGCACCGGGAGGAACGAGAACGGGGCCGGCGGGATGTCGTGCCCGGCCCTGCTGGTCTCAGCAGCCCCCTGGACGAACTTGCCGAACATCACGCCGACCGGCCCGTAGAGGTTCTTCAAGGCCCAGTGCGGCCAGGCCAGTAGCTCGCGGTGGTCGGCGTCGGCGCACTGCCCGATCAGCACCACGTTCTCGCAGGTCAGCGCGCCGAATGGTCGGGCCATCAGGGGGCGAATCCACTCGGCAGCCTGTACGCCCGCGTAGAACAGTTCGGCTTCGACGGCGTACCGGCGAGTGTCGCGCGAGATCTCGTAAACGGTCCACCCGGTCATACCGCGCGCTGCGGATGGCCGGAGGAACGGGCAGTACTGCTGCATGGCGGGGAGATAACCGCTCACGTCCACGCCGGCCGGGTGTTCCGTCCGGGCCTCGGTGAGGCGGAGCGCCCCGGCAGTCGGCCGGGACGCTCCGTCGGACGGTGCGGTGATCACCGGGTGGTCGCCGCCGGGGCCAGGTCGTCGCCGTCGCCGGGCGCGGGCGAGCAGTCCCACTCGGCCCAGACCTCGCCCGTCTCGCGGTAGCGGGCCAGGGCCACGGTGTTGACCGTGCCGTCGGCGTCGGTGAACCAGATCTCCGGCAGGGGGCCGTACGCCTCCTCGTACGCGCCCACCCAGGAGATGAAGCCGACGCCCGCGCTCTCGACGTGCGTCAGCTTGCGTCCGCCGTGCCGGACGGCGAATGCCTCGTGCGCGGCCGGATCGCTGAGAAGCTGGTGCCACGCGTTGTCGATGGCGGCGGAGAACATCTCCGCCGCGGCCTGACCCGCGTCGATCCGACGCGCGGCGATCGTGAAGAACTTGCCCAGTTCGTTCAGCTCGGTGATGGACTTGATGGTGGCGGTGCTCACGGCCTCTCCCATCGGGTTGGCTCTGCTCGCCTGGAGCGGGCGAGCAGTGGTGTGGGGTGGTGCGCCGCCCGGCGGGTTTCCACGGAACCGAGGGGGATCGGATTCACCTCGCGCCGGGTGGCGGATTACCAGGTTGGCCGTCAGAGGCTCGGGCGCTCAACGTGCTTGCATCCGTTTGCAGAACTTCAGCCCAGAGAGTCGATCGCCCTGGCGATCAGGGACCGCACTTGTGCGCCGTGCACCGCGAATCCCATGAGCCTGTCGAACGCCTGGACGTAGAGGCCGACTTCGCTGGGCGCGGTGAGCGTCACCTGGGCCGAGAGCAGTTCTACCCCGGCTTCCGCATCGTCGAAGACGTTGAAGGTCTCCACTGGCCACATGGTGCGCTCTGCGGCGAAGGGGATGAGGCCGAACGAGACAGCTGGCAGGGACATCACCGTCAGCAGGTGCTTCAGTTGCTCAGCCATCGTCTCGACCCCGCCGAGGCGGTAGTACAGGACGGATTCCTCCACCAGGATCGCGAAGCGGTGGTGACCGGTGCGGATTACGCGGGATCGGGCCAGGCGGGCCTTCACGGCCTCGGCGACATCGTTGGGCGTGCGCCGGAAGTCGGACACCGTGGCGAGCAGCGCGGTGGCGTACGCCTCGGTCTGCAAGACGCCGGGTATCACGCGGGAGGAATAGGCGCGGAAGTGTCGCGTGCGCTCGTAGAGCGGTACCGCTGATTCCTGCAGCATGCGAAGGCCGGTGCGGGTGAGCCTGCGCCACTCGACATACATGGAGTCCACCGCGCGGTTGGCGGCGATCAGATCCTCGGCTTGGTCGTCCGCCCCGCAGGCTCGGCACCACGCTCGGATGTCCTTGTCGGATGGCGCGGTCTTGGCGTTGATGATGCGGGAGGTCTTCGCGCCGTTCCACCCGCACAGGGTCGCCAGCTCCTGCCCCAGGAGTCCGGCGTCCAGCATGATCTCGCGCAGCCGCGCGGCGACGGCCAGACGGGCCTCTTGGGCACTGGAGGACGGGGAGACGGGCATGAGCTGGCGGTCCTGATGCAGGTGGGTCAGACGGTGTACTTCTCGTGCGGGATGCCGCGCTCCCAGACAGCCTCGAAAGCGACGGCGCAGAGTTTGGCCACTGCAGGGTCGTCGGTGAGCGTGGGACCGGCAGAACCGCCGTCGCCGGTGAAGTGGTTGAAGCGAACCACGGTTTCGTCGAACAGCCAGAAGTCGTTACCGGGCAGGGCGATATCCGACGCCTGACGGCGCGGCAGCCAGCGCACCTGCTCGCCGGCCGCCAGGTTCACGACCGTTCCGGCATGCTCGTACCGGATGTAGTCGGTGACCGGCTCGGAGACGATGCGCCCGCGGCGTACGACCACGCCGCGGGCGACTGCTTCCCGGATCTGCGCAACCCAGCCGGACCACCCTTCGGATTCCGGGTCGGTGTCGACGTGGCCAGTGCGCAGGAACTCCGCGAATTCCTCCACCTCGCCGGCGATCCCGTAGCTATCCCTCAGCTCCAGATGGACCGCCGACCTGCGGGCCTGCCTCAGCATCGCCGAGAAGTCCGGCACGTTCTGCATCGTCGAGCGCCTTCCTGATGATCCCCGCCATGCGCAGCGGGATGCGGGTCACGTTCTCGTGGTCGGGGATACCAGCGGAGTGGCCGGGTACCCACTCCGTGCTGCCGATCTTCGTCAGTAGGGGCCCGCCGGGCTTCCAGCCCTGAAGGACCAACTCCTTCTCCTCGTCGTCCACCCACACCATCGGGCTCTCGTCCTTGCCGGTGTTGGGGTCGATCCCGCCGAACCGTAGGGTCATGGTGCCCTCCCGTGCCAAGTCGGTTGCGCGGTTCTGCACGCCACCGTTTCGCGTGACATGACGGAGCGTCAAGGGCGCGTTTCAGCATGGACGTTCTGGATGCCCGCGGCTCTGCTGCGGCTGTGGAACACAGGTCCGAAGAACGCCGAAAGCCGTGGCCACGGACTCGGCTTGTGGGAGTGCGAGGGCCTGTAGCTGATGGTAGGCCGTGAGGATCGGCGGTACTGCGCCGCTGTCCCGTTCCAGGTGCCCTTGCTGCGCTGATTCGGCGTAGGACATCAGCGATCGGTCCGGAAGGGTGATGATGTTCACCGGGAGGTCGAACGCTCGTTCCTCGCCTATGGCGTACGGAGCCACCTGGAACACCGTGTTGGGCATCCGGGCGAAGGCTGCAAGCTCGTCGGGCTGGGCAGCCATGATGGACTTTCCGCCGACCGGCCGTCGGATGCGGCTCTCATCCAGAACGGCGTGGATCGATGGCGGGGTCTCCCGGCGCAAGTTCGCCTGTCGGCGCGCAAGGTAGGCGACCCGCTCCTCGGCTTGGTCCTGCGTGATGCTGCCTCGGCGGACTGCCCCCGCCGCGATGGCCCGCGCGTAGTCCAACGTCTGAAGCAGCCCCGGCGCGATGCCCCTCATCCGGCGGGCCACCCGGCGGCGACTCGGCCGGGACCGCCGCCGATGACCGCCCCTCCCGCCTGTCCCGCACCGGACTGCTGCGGCCCCGGTCGATCTGCTCAACGACGCCAACGCGGCCGGACGGACGTGGAACTGCCCGAACTGCGCCCGGTGGGGCGTCGCCTGGTCGGCGGGCTGCCTGGCGAACCAGCCGTTCGAGGCGATGGCCGGACTCCGCATCCCGGCGGTGTCCCGCCGTAGGCCCCGGGCGGCGTCGCGGCCGCCCAACCGGCCCAACTGATGTGGCGGACAGCTCAGACGAACGGGCCGCGTGGGAACCACGGGTCGCGGACCTCCCGGGGCCCGTCCGGTGTCAGCAGGGTGAGGGTGTACGGCGAGGCCGCGTACTCGGCGAGCTGGACCGAGCCGTAGCGGGTCTCCAGTTCGGCCTGCACCGGGACCGGCAGCCTGCTGAGCGCCCGCCGCAGTTGCAGCGCGTCCCGGCGGCTGATCGGGTGCGGGGTGCGCAGGACCAGTCGCAGCGGGCTGAGCGGCCCGGCGACCGGTACGCCGGTGCCCAGTTCGTAGCCGACCGCGCCGATCGGGCCCCAGGACAGCCGGTGGTCCGCGACGATCCGGCCGACCGCCGGCAGCAGGGCCAGCGCCGGGATTCCGGCGACCCGCTCGGGGTCCAGCCGCCCGCACCGCCCGGCCAGCTGTTCGGGGCGCAGTGTCCGGGCGACTGCGGCCCAGGGCGCCAGGGCGTCCAGCCGCTGCCCGGGGCGGGGGCCGCGCACGATCACCGGGATCCACTGTTCGGGCGCGGCCTCCGGGTCCCGGGTGCAGCGCTGCGGGTGCGGGACGTCCGCCGGGGTGCCGACCAGGGAGGGGGCCCGGCCGACCGTCACCCACGGGTGCACGCGCAGCACGGCCCTCGCCCAGTCCGGCAGCTCGCCGCCCGCCAGCGGGTGCAGCGAACTGGGGCACTGCATCAGCAGCAGGTCGTGGGTGCCGGGCAGTCGCCCGTCCAGTGCGGCCAGCGGCCCGACCCGCCGGCGCGGCCCGTCGTGGGGGTCCTCGGTGGTGCGCCGGGTTTGGCGGGCGGAAGGTACGACGGTCACGGTGGGCTCCAGACGGTGGCGTCAGTTCGGCCGACGGCTCCAATCTGCGCCGGGCGGCCGCCTCCGCGCCACGGCCGTTGGGCGCGTTCACCAGGGACCAAAGGCTCAACGTGCGGCTCCGGGTGCCCGGTGTGAGAGTGGGGGAAGCCTGGTATCCGTTCGGAGGAGGAGTCATGGGCATCTTCGACAGGTTCCGCCACAAGGCGCACGAGGCGACCGGGCAGGACGCCGCCGAGCGTGCCGCCATCGCCCACGACGAGGCCGCGGACGCGTACAGCCCGGAGATCGAGCGGGCCCGCGAGACCCAGGAGGCCCGTGAGTCGGAGCGGCGTGCCCGTGCCGTCCAGGAGGAGGCCGACCGGCGCGCGGCCGAGAACATGACGGCCGAGGGCGACCCCTGGGGCTGAAACCCCAGGAGTCTCAG
Organism: Kitasatospora sp. NPDC058478; assembly: GCF_042720345.1. NCBI lineage: Bacteria > Bacillati > Actinomycetota > Actinomycetes > Kitasatosporales > Streptomycetaceae > Kitasatospora > Kitasatospora sp. NPDC058478. Next base: position 10,465 of record NZ_JBHXML010000064.1, read on the forward strand.
CACCCCAAAACCTCCAGCCCCCGTCACCGCGCCCGCGGCGGCAGCGGCGGGCGCCGCAGGTCCGGCCGGGGGGTGTCCTCCGGCGGGGGCGCCGCGGCGGGCGCGTCCTCCAGCAGGTCCAGCGCGAGCTGGACGGCGGCGACCAGCTCGGGGTGGCGCCCGCGGGCCCAGTCGCGCGGGGTGCGCAGCACGTGCACGTCCGGTTCGACGCCGCGGTTCTCCACCGACCAGCCGAGTCCGCCTTCGAACCAGGAGGCGTTCTTGGGCACCGAGATCCGGGTGCCGTCGCCGAGGGTGTGCCGCCCGGTCATCCCGACGACCCCGCCCCAGGTCCGGTTGCCGACGACGGGACCGAGGCCGAGCAGTTTGATCGCCGCGATGACCACGTCGCCGTCCGAGCTGGTCGCCTCGTCGGCGAGCGCCACGAGCGGGCCGCGCAGTGCGTGCCGGGGCCAGCGGACCGGCTGGCGGTCCCGGCCGAAGTCCCAGGCGAGGACGTGCCGGGTGAGTTTCTCCAGGACGAGTTCGGAGACGTTGCCGCCGGCGTTGCCGCGCACGTCCAGGACGAGTGCGGGCTTGTCCAGTTCGCGCCGCAGGTCGCGGTTGAACTGTGCCCAGCCGGAGCCGCCGAGGTCCGGGATGTGCAGGTAGCCGCACCGGCCGTCGCTGAACTCCCGGACCAGGAGGCGGCGTTTGGCCACCCAGTCCTGGTAGCGGACGGCCCGTTCGTCGGTCAGCGGGGTGACGGTGATCCGCCGTACCGGGCCGTCCGGGCTGCCGCGCAGGGCCAGTTCGACGGTGGTGCCGCCGGTGCCGGCCAGCAGCGGCAGCGGGCCGCGCACCGGGTCCACCGGGCGGCCGCCGACGGCGAGCAGTTCGTCGCCGTCCCGGACTCCCTGGGCGGCGAGCGGGGCGCGGGCGCGCGGGTCGGAGGTCTCGCCGGGCAGCACCCGTTCGACCAGCCAGCGCCCGTCGGGGGAGCGGTGGGCGTTGGCGCCGAGCAGGCCGAGCGGCTGCTGGCCGAGCGAGGGGCCTTCGGCGCGCCGGGACGGGGTGACGTAGGCGTGCGAGGTGCCGAGTTCGCCGAGGAGTTCGCGCAGCAGGTCGGCGAAGTCGTCGGGTGAGCAGACCCGCTCCAGCAGCGGCTCGTACTGGGCGGTCAGGGCGGGCCAGTCCAGGCCGGACATCCGCTCGTCCCAGAACTGGTCCCGGACGATCCGGGAGGCCTCGTGGTAGGCCTGGCGCCATTCGGCGGCGGGGTGCACGGTGTGGGTGATCCGTCGCAGGTCGACGGTGCTGCCGGCGCCGCCGGTGACCGGGACGATCCGCAGGGTCCCGGCCGAGTAGACCGCGATGGAGCCGCCGTCCCCGGAGACGGCGTAGCCGTCCAGCTTGTCGACCAGGGTGGTGCGGGTGCCCCGGGCGAGGTCGAAGTACTCCAGCGAGGGGCGGCCGGAGGTGTCGTCGGGGCTGGCGAAGGTCTGTCCGAGGGTGCCGGAGATCGGCCAGCGCAGCCAGATCAGGCCGCCGCGCACCGCGTCGGTGGCCGAGTACTTGGAGGCGATCACCGGGAACTGGAGCAGCCGCTCGCCGATGCCCTGCGGGTCGACGAGGACGGTGCCGTCGCCGCCGCCGTTGCCGCGCGGGGCGCCGTCCTCGGCGGGCGCGGCGAACGGGGACGGCGTGTCGGCGGTGAGCGGGACGAGGTAGGGGCGGCAGCCGAGCGGGAAGGAGAGGTCGCCGGTGTGCACGTCGTGGACGGGGTCGAAGCCGCGCCAGGACAGGAATGCCAGGTAGCGGCCGTCCCGGGTGAACACCGGCTGCTCGTCCTCGAAGCGGCCGTCGGTGACTTCGGTGACCGGCCCGGGTGCTTCGGTGCGGGTGAGCCGGATCCGGCGCAGCGAGCGCCCGGCCACCGGCTGGGACCAGGCGATCCAGTGCGAGTCGGGGGAGAAGCGGGCGCTGGAGACCGGCCCGTAGCCGGAGGCGGCGAGTTCGCGGACGGCGCCGTCGTCGGCGGCGACCAGCAGCAGCCGCCCGTCGGAGGCGGCGACGGCGAGGTGGGCGCCGTCGGGGGAGGCGGTGAGTTCCAGGACGCGGCCGATCCGGTCGGCGGCGAGCACCCGGTGGCGGTGCTTCTCGGTCTCCTCGTGCCCCGGCAGCGGCATCACCTCGATCGCGTCGGCGCCCTCGGCGTCGGTGATCCAGGCGGCCTCGCCGGTGTGTCCGAGGATCACCGGCAGCCGGGTCCGCACCCCGGGGGTGTCGGCGAGCGCGCGGGCCGGGCCGTCCTTGTGGGTGAGCCAGTACTGGCTGCCGCGCACGGTGATCACCCCGGCCCGGCCGCTCTGGTCGCAGGCCAGGTCCTTGACCTGGGCGGCGGCGCCGACCTGGTACGGGCGGCGGCCGGCCCGGGCGCCGCCGAGCGGGACGGCGAGCCGGCGGGGGGCGGGGGCGTCCAGGCCGTCCAGCAGCCAGAGGTCGCCGGCGTGCTGGTAGACGATCCGGGTGCCGTCGGTGGAGGCCTCGCGGGCGTAGTAGGAGGCGTGGTCGGTGTGCCGGCGCAGGTCGGTGCCGTCGGGGCGGCAGGAGTAGACGTTGCCGATGCCCTCGTGGTCGGAGAGGAAGGCGATCCGCCCGGCGACGGGCATGGGGGAGGCGAGGTGGCCGGGGTGGTCGGCGAGGATCTGTTCGCCGTCCGCCCAGAGCCGGCCGGTGGCGCCGCCCCGGTAGCGCTTCCAGGCGGCGGGTTCGTGCGGGGCGGCGCCGGTGAGCAGCACGGTGCGTTCGCGGCTCATCTGGGCGTCGCCGACGGGGCCCCAGGGCATCCGGTGGCCGGGGGAGCCGTCGGGCGGCAGGGCGTGCGCCCAGGTGTAGTGGCCGAACGGCTCGTGGTAGGAGGTGACGGCCAGTACTTCGCCGTCCGGCAGCCAGCCGCGCACCCGGGTGTCCTGGCTGCCCCAGTGGCTGAGCCGTTCGGCCTCGCCGCCCTCGACGGGGGCGGTCCACACCTCGGGGGTCAGGTTCAGCCAGCTGGTCCAGGCGAGGGTGCGGCCGTCGGGGGAGAAGCGGGGGTGGCTGACGCGGGTGCGGTCGCAGCTGACCCGCCAGGCCCGGCCGGTGGCGCCGTCGGCGTCCAGCGGGGCGATCCAGACGTCGTCCTCGGCGGTGAAGGCGAGCAGCCCGCCGTGCAGGTGGGGGTAGCGGAGGTAGCCGGGCGGGGTCACCCCTCCATCCTTCGACGGGGTGTCACCCCCGGCAACCGGGGCGGCCCGTCGGGGCTGCCGGGCGGTCGGTGCGTAGGTCGCGGACCGGTCTGGACCATTGACACCGCAGTGCCGAATCCACTTCAGTGGTCTAGTCCAACTTGGGTGCCAGGCCGGGCCGTTCCCCCCCCCCACTGGCGCGTGCTCCGGCGTGCCCTCGGACGTCCCCCACGACCGTGCCATCGCAGGAGCCCCCGCATGCGCAGAACCACACCCGCACCCGCCCCCGCCCGCCGGAAGCAGTCCCGCACCCTGCTCGCCGCCGGCACCGCCTCCGCCGTCGCCGCGGCCACCCTGGTCGGCGTCACCCTGGGCCTGGCGCCCGCCGCCTCGGCCGGCGAGTTCCTGGTCAACGGCGGCTTCGAATCCGGCTCGCTCGGCCCCTGGAGCTGCACCGGCAACTCCGGCAGCGTCGTCACCAGCCCGGTGCACGGCGGCGGCTACGCCCTCGCCGCCGCGGCCACCGCGGGCGACACCGCCCAGTGCGGCCAGACCGTCACCGTCGCCCCCAGCACCACCTACACGCTCAGCGCGTACGTCAACGGCTCGTACGTCTACCTGGGCGTCGACGGCGGCGGCCCCAGCACCTGGACCCCCGGTACCGGCGGCGGCTACCAGAAGCTCAGCGTCAGCTTCACCACCGGCGCCACCCAGACCAGCGCCACCGTCTACACCCACGGCTGGTACGGCCAGGGCACCTACTACGCGGACGACGTCTCGCTGGACGGGCCGGGCGCCCCCAGCCCGACGCCGACGCCCACCGGCACCCCGACCGGGACGCCGACGGGAACGCCGACCGGCACCCCGACCGGGACGCCGACGGGAACGCCGACCGGCACCCCGACCGGGACGCCGACCACCCCGCCGCCGCCCGGCAGCCACGCCCTGGTCGGCTACCTGCACGCCAGCTTCGCCAACGGCGCCGGCTACACCCGGATGGCCGACGTCCCGAACTCCTGGGACTTCATCGACCTCTCCTTCGGCGAGCCCACCTCCGTCACCTCCGGCGACATCCGGTTCAACCGCTGCTCCGTCACCGACTGCCCGACGGTGGAGTCCGACGCCGACTTCAAGGCCGCCATCGCCGCCAAGCGGGCCCAGGGCAAGAAGGTGCTGATCTCGATCGGCGGCCAGAACGGCCAGGTCCAGCTGACCACCACCGCCGCCCGCGACACCTTCGTCAGCTCGGTCTCGGCGATCATCGACAAGTGGGGCCTGGACGGCCTGGACATCGACTTCGAGGGGCACTCGCTCTCCCTCAACACCGGTGACACCGACTTCAAGAACCCGACCAGCCCGGTCATCGTCAACCTGATCTCCGCGCTGAAGACCCTCAAGGCCAAGTACGGTCCGGGCTTCGTGCTGACCATGGCGCCGGAGACCTTCTTCGTCCAACTCGGCTACCAGTACTACGGTTCCGGCCCCTGGGGCGGCCAGGACCCGCGCGCCGGGGCGTACCTGCCGGTCATCTACGCGCTGCGCGACGACCTCACCCTGCTGCACGTCCAGGACTACAACTCCGGCTCCATCATGGGCCTGGACAACCAGTACCACTCGATGGGCGGCGCCGACTTCCACGTCGCGATGACCGACCTGCTGCTCAACGGCTTCCCGGTGGCGGGCAACGCGAACAACGTGTTCCCGCCGCTGCCCGCCTCCAAGGTGGCCATCGGCATGCCGGCCACCACCAACGCGGGCAACGGCTACGTCGCCCCGGCCGAGGTGAACAAGGCCCTGGACTGCCTCACCAGGCTGGCCAACTGCGGTTCGTACGTGCCGCGTTCGGGCGCCCAGCCGAACCTGCGCGGGCTGATGACCTGGTCCGTCAACTGGGACCAGTTCGGCGGCCGGGAGTTCTCCAAGAACTTCGACGGCTACTTCCGCCGCTGAGGTGACGCCGGTGGGAACCGTGCTTGAACCTGACATCAGTGTGAGGATCGAGCATGGTTCCCATGGCGACCACACAGCTCCCGACTCCCGCAATCCGCAACGGTTTCCCGCTGCCCGCCCTGCTCGCCCTGGCCACCGCCGTCTTCGTCACCGCGCTCACCGAGACCCTGCCCGCCGGCGTGCTGCCCGGGATGAGCGGGGCCCTCGGCGTCGGCGAGTCGGCCGCCGGGCAGACCGTCACCGTCTACGCGCTCGGGACCGCCGCCACCGCGATCCCGCTCACCGCGGCCACCGCCGGCTGGGGCCGCAAGCGGCTGCTGCTCACCGCGATGGCCGGCTTCGCCGCCGCCAACACCGTCACCGCGGCCTCCACGAACTACCCGCTCACCCTGGCCGCCCGCTTCCTCGCGGGCGTCGCGGCCGGCCTCGCCTGGGCGCTGCTGGCCGGGTACGCGCGCCGGCTGGTGCCGGTCGAGCAGCAGGGCCGGGCCATGGCCGTGGCGATGGCGGGCGTGCCGGTGGCGCTGTCGCTGGGAGTGCCGGTCGGCACCTTCCTCGGCCAGGCGCTCGCCTGGTGGGTGCCCTTCCTGGCCATGACGGCACTGGCGCTCGGCGTGATCGGCTGGATCGCGGCCCTGCTGCCGGACCAGCCCGGACAACCCGCCGGTGAGCGCGCCCCGGTGCGGAGCGCGCTCACCGTGCCCGGGGTGGCGCCGGTGCTCACCGTGACGGTGCTCTTCGTGCTCGCCCACACCATCCTGTTCACCTACATCGCGCCCTTCCTCGACCGGACCGGCCTCGGCGACGCGACCGACACCGTGCTGCTGGTCTTCGGCCTGGCCTCGCTGGCGAGCATCTGGTTCACCGGTGCCCACATCCACCGCCGGCTACGGCAGTTGACGATCGGCGGCGCGCTGCTGGTCGCCCTGACCGCGGGCCTGCTCGGCCTCTGGTCGCACAGCACGCCGCTGGTGTACACCGCCGCCGCGCTCTGGGGCCTGGGCTGGGGCGGCGCCCCGACCCTGCTGCAGACCGCCGTCGGCGACGCGGGCGGCGAGCGGGCGGACGCCGCCCAGGCGGTGCTGGTCACCCTGTGGAACGCCGCGATGGCGGGCGGCGGCGTGGTCGGCGGCCTGGTGCTGGGCCGCCTGGGCACCGACGCCCTGCCCTGGACGGTGCTCGCCCTGATGCTGCCCGTCCTGGCAGTGGTCACCGGCGCCCGCCAACACGGCTTCCCGACTGACCGCGGTTAGCGCAACTGCAGCCCGTTGGCCAGCAGCTCGGCGACCAGCTCGGGCCGGGCCGTCGCGACCGAGCCCGCCGAGTACGGCGGCTGCGGGTCGTACTCGATGACCAGCTGGATCGCCTCCGCGGTCGCGTCCCCGGCCATCAGGCCGGTCAGCGTCAGCGCGAGGTCGATCCCGGCCGAGACCCCGGCCGCGGTCGCGTACTTGCCGTCGACCACGACCCGCTCCGTCCCGGTCGGCTCCGCCCCGAACTTCTTCAGCGCGTCGAGGCAGCACCAGTGCGAGGTGGCCCGGCGCCCCGCCAGCAGCCCGGCGGCGCCCAGCAGCAGGGAGCCCGAGCAGACCGAGGTGGTCCAGGTGGTGGTGGCGTCCACCGCGCGAATCCACTCCAGCACGGCCTGGTCGGCCAGCCGGGCCTCCGTCCCGGGCCCGCCCGGGACGAGCAGCACGTCGGCCGCGTCCACCTCGTCCAGGGAGGCCTCCGCGGTCAGCGACAGGGTCTTCATGTCGGTGCGGACCGGGCCGCGCTTCGCGGCGGTGAACACCACCTCGGCGCCGGGGATGCGGGACAGCACCTCGCAGGGGCCGACGGCGTCCAGGGCGGTGAACTCGTCGTAGAGCAGAACGGCGATGCGCATCAGTGTCCTCCAACAGGATCGGGTCGGAAGCGGCGTCGGTACTCGGCGGGCGGGGCGGCCAGGGACCGGACGAAGGCGCGCCGCATCGCCTCCGGGGTGCCGTAGCCGCAGGAGCGCGCGATCTCCTCGATGCCGTCGGCGGTGTCCTCCAGCAGTCGCCGGGCGGCCTCCAGCCGGACCCCGTCCACGTACCGGCCCGGGGTCACCCCCACCTCGGTGGCGAAGGCCCGGGCGAAGTGCCGCGGTGACAGCGCCGACCGGCGGGCCAGCGCCTCGACGGACAGGTCGGCCTCCGGGTGCTCGGCGATCCACCGCTGCACCTCGCGCAGCGGCTGCCGGGCCGCCACCTGGGCGGCCAGCTGGGTGCTGAACTGGGCCTGGTTGCCCGGCCGGCGCAGGAAGACCACCAGGTGGCGGGCGATCAGCAGGGCGGCGTCGCGTCCCAGGTCCTCCTCGACCAGGGCCAGCGCCAGGTCGATCCCGGCGGTGACCCCGGCCGAGGTGGCGACGTTCCCGTCCCGGACGTGGATCGGGTCCGGGTCCACCTCGACGTCCGGGAACCGCCGGGCCAGCGCCTCGCAGTACGCCCAGTGCGTGGTCGCCCGGCGCCCGGCCAGCAGCCCGGCCTCGGCGAGCAGGAAGGCTCCGGTGCACACCGACACCACCCGCTCGGCCCGGCCGGCCAGCTCCCGGATCCGGGCGACCAGCGCGCCGTCCGGGAGATCGCTGCCCAGCCCGCCGGGGACCAGCAGGGTGTGCACCGGCCCGACCTCGGCCAGGTCCGTGTCCGGCAGCAGCCGCAGCCCGCTGTGGCTGCGCACCGGCCCGCCGCCCGGGGAGGCGGTGGTCACCCGGTACGCCCCCGGCTGCCCGGCGGCCGCGCCCGCCCCCGTGAAGACCTCCACGGGACCGGTCACGTCGAGGCTCTGCACGCCCTCGTAGAGGACGACGACCACGCTGCGCGCTCTCATGCGACCAGCCTGTCACCGGGCCGCAGTGGCAGCAATGACCCGTTTCCCACCTTTCCTGCCACCGTCGGCGGGGACGCCGGCGGGGAGCGCGGAAACGCCGGAAGGCCCCTCGCTCTCGCGAAGGGCCTTCCGGCTGTCTGTGCGCCGCCAGGGACTCGAACCCCGGACCCGCTGATTAAGAGTCAGCTGCTCTAACCAACTGAGCTAGCGGCGCCTGCTGACGCGGAGAACATTACCTGGTCAGCAGCCGAAACACACAATCGGCCCGGGCGGCTGGGTGCGCAGCGTCACGGCACCAGGACCACCTTGCCCCGGACGTGCCCGGCGCCGACCAGTCGGTGGGCCTCGGCGGCCCGCTCCAGCGGCAGCGCCTCGGCGACCTCCAGCCGCAGCCCGCCCGCCTCCCACAGCCGCACCAGCTCGGTCAGCCGCGCGGCCGTGCGCGGCCCCCGTAGCCCCCGTACGCCCAGCCGCTCGGCCTCCGGGTAGTCGACCACGGTGCCGATCCGGCTCCGGTCGGCGACCAGCTCGACGGAGGCCGCCAGCGCGCCCCGCCCGGCGGCGTCGAAGGCGGCGTCCACGCCCTGCGGCGCCACCGCCCGGACCCGCTCGACCAGCCCCTCGCCGTACGCGACCGGGATCGCGCCCAGGTCGCGCAGGTAGTCGTGGTTGCGCTCGCTCGCGGTGCCGATCACGGTGGCGCCCCGGGCCCGGGCGAGCTGGACGGCGACGGTGCCGACCCCGCCGGAGGCGCCGTGCACCAGGACGGTGTCGCCTGGGCCGACCGCGAGCAGGGTGAGCGCCAGGTGCGCGGTCTGGCCGGAGGCGGAGAGCGAGCCGGCCTGCTCCCAGGGCATGCCGGCGGGCTTGGCCACCAGCTGGGCGGCGTCCACCGTGACGAGCCCGGCCTGGCTGTCCAGGAAGCGGAAGCCCAGCACCTCGTCGCCGACCTGCCAGTCGGAGCCGTCCGGTCCGAGCCGGTCCACCACTCCGGCGAACTCGTTGCCGAGGACGAACGGCGGCTCGACGACGGCCCCCGGCGGGCGGAAGCCCTCCCGGATCGCGAGGTCGACAGGCTGCACCCCGGCGGCGAAGACCCGCACCCGCACCTCGCCCGGCCCGGGTTCCGGGTCGGGCACCTCGGTGACCCGTAGGACCTCCGGACCGCCGGACCCTGTGACGGTGACCGCCTTCATGTCTGCTCCCGCCCTCTCGAATGTTCGACATTCGACTGCTTGACTGTTCGACCGCCCCCGATCCTCGGACCTGAAGTCCGCTTGAGGTCAAGCCACTGTTCGGCCCGCTGTTCGGCCCGCTGTTCGGCGCGTCTTCGCCGATGGGCGCATTGTCAGATTTATCCTGGGCGGCGCTCAGCCGTCCGTTGTCGAGAGGAACGTTTCCGTGGGCCAGCTGCCCCTGTTCTTCCTGGTGCTGCTCGCCTCCGTGGTGACCATGCCGCTCGCACGCAAGACCGGAGTCCCGCAACCGGTCCTGATGACCCTGCTCGGCATCGTCATGGCGCTCGTCCCGCAGATCCCGGACGTCACCATCGAACCCGAGCTGATCCTCCCGCTGGTGCTGCCGCCGCTGATCTTCGCGGTCGCCCGGCGCTCCTCGGTGCGCTACTTCAAGGCCAACGTCCGCTCGATCCTGCTGCTGGCCGTCGCCCTGGTGGTGGTCACCACGGCCGCGGTGGCCGGGGCGGTGCACTGGCTGCTGCCCGCCCTGCCGGTCGCCGCCGCGATCGCGGTCGGCGCGCTGGTCTCCCCGCCCGACCCGGTGGCCGCCGTCGCGGTGGCCGGCAGCGTCGGCCTGCCCCGGCGCCTGGTGTCGATCCTGGAGAGCGAGGGCCTGTTCAACGACGTCACCGCGATCGTCGTCTACTCGCTGGCCATCGAGGCCGTGGTCAGCGGCGACTTCTCGGTCGGCCACGCGGTGCTGCGCTTCATCCTGTCCGCGGTGCTCGCCGTGGTCGTCGGCATCGCCCTCGGCTGGGTCAACACCAAACTCGCCGAGCGCCTGGACGACCCGACCCAGCAGGTCGCGCTCAACCTGCTGGTGCCCTTCGCCGCCTACGCCATCGCCGAGGAGATCCACGGCTCCGGCGTGCTCGCCGTCGTGGTCTGCGCGCTCTACCTCGCCGAGCGGGCCTCCGACGCCGACGCCGTCTCCTTCCGGCTGGTCGGCAACGCCTTCTGGGAGGTCGTCGAGATCCTGATCACCGGCGTCGCCTTCGGCCTGATCGGCCTGGAGCTGGCCACCGTGCTCAAGGAGGCCGGCCGCGGCTGGACCGGTTTCATCGGCGACGCCGCCGTGGTCATCGGCGTGGTCGTGGTGGTCCGGCTGCTCTGGCTGCTGCCGGCCGGCTGGCTGTCGAAGAAGCTGCGCAGCGGCGACGACGAGGACACCCCGTTCAGCTGGAAGGAGAGCGTGATCCTCTGGTGGTCCGGCATGCGCGGCGTGGCCACCGTCGCCCTGGCCCTCGCCATCCCGCTCACCCTGCACTCCGGCGAGGAGTTCCCCGAGCGCGGCCGCCTGGTCTTCATCGCCTTCAGCGTGGTGCTGTTCACCCTGCTGGTGCAGGGCCTCACCCTGCCCTGGCTGGCCAAGCGGTTCGAACTGGACATCGACCAGGACAAGCACGAGCAGGCCGTGCGCCAGCTCTGGTGGCGGGCCGCCAAGGCCGGGCTCAGGCGGCTCGGCGAACTGGAGGAGCAGGACCGGCTGCCCGCCGAGGTCGCCGACCGCCTGCGGGACCGTCAGCACGACCGGCTGGCCCGGCTCTGCCCGGAGAACTACGCCGAGGAGGAGGCCGCCGAGGCCAAGCTGCGGCTCAGCCAGTGGCGGGCCGCCCGGGAGGTCGAACAGGAGATGATCGCCGCCTCACGGCGCGAGATGCTCGCCGCCCGCAGCGAACTCGGCGCCGACCCGGAGCTGGTCGACCAGGTGCTGCGGGGGCTGGACCTGCGCTCGGAACGCAAGTGACGGCCTGTCCGGCCCCGCCGGGCGGAATGTGCGCGACCGGCTCCGCGGTTGCATAGGCTGAGCCCGGGCAGGCCGTCAACGGAGTCGGCGCACCACCAGTACCACCAGTACCCGCACGACCTCGCGAGACCCTCACCGCCTGGCCCTGCCGGTTTCCGCACCCAGATGAATCGAGGAACCACCGATGTCGGAGACCCGTGCCGACGCCCGCACCCCGCTCGACCGCACCCCGCAGTGGGCCGCCCTCGGCAAGCACCGGGCCGCGCTGGGCGAGACGCACCTGCGCGAGCTGTTCGCCGCCGACCCGGAGCGCGGCCGCCGCTACACCCTCCAGGTCGGCGACCTGCACGTGGACTACGCCAAGCACCTGGTCACCGACGAGACGCTGGAGCTGCTGCGCGAACTCGCCGCAGCCACCGGCGTCGCCGAGCTGCGGGACGCGATGTTCCGCGGCGAGAAGATCAACAACACCGAGCACCGCGCCGTCCTGCACACCGCGCTGCGCGCCCCGCGCGGTGCCGTGATCGAGGTCGACGGCGAGAACGTGGTGCCCGCCGTGCACGCCGTCCTCGACAAGATGGCCGGCTTCGCCGAGCGGGTCCGCGGCGGCGAGTGGCGCGGCCACACCGGCAAGCCGATCCGCACCGTCGTCAACATCGGCATCGGCGGCTCCGACCTCGGCCCCGCGATGGCCTACGAGGTGCTCCGCTCGTTCGCCAAGCGCGACCTCGACGTCCGCTTCGTCTCCAACGTGGACGGCGCCGACCTGCACGAGGCGGTCCGCGACCTCGACCCGGCCGAGACGCTGTTCATCGTCGCCTCGAAGACCTTCACCACCATCGAGACCATCACCAACGCGGTCTCGGCCCGCGACTGGCTGCTCACCGGGCTGGGCGCCGGCACCGAGGCGGTGGCCAAGCACTTCGTCGCGCTGTCCACCAACGCCGAGGGCGTGCGGGACTTCGGCATCGACACCGACAACATGTTCGAGTTCTGGGACTGGGTCGGCGGCCGCTACTCCTACGATTCGGCGATCGGCCTCTCGCTGATGATCGCCATCGGCCCGGACGCCTTCCGCGAGATGCTGGACGGCTTCCACCTGGTCGACGAGCACTTCCGCACCGCGCCGCCGGAGCAGAACGTCCCGCTGCTGCTCGGCCTGCTCGGCGTCTGGTACGGCGCGTTCTTCGACGCCCAGGCGCACGCCGTGCTGCCCTACTCGCACTACCTGTCGAAGTTCACCGCCTACCTCCAGCAGCTGGACATGGAGTCCAACGGCAAGTCGGTGACCCGCGACGGCTCGCCGGTGACCTGGCAGACCGGCCCGGTCGTCTGGGGCACCCCCGGCACCAACGGCCAGCACGCCTACTACCAGCTGCTGCACCAGGGCACCAAGCTGATCCCGGCCGACTTCATCGGCTTCGCCAAGCCGGTCGCCGACCTGCTCCCGGGCCTGGTCGCCCAGCACGACCTGCTGCTGGCCAACTTCTTCGCCCAGACCCAGGCGCTGGCCTTCGGCAAGACCCCGGAGGAGGTGGCGGCCGAGGGCGTGCCCGCCGAACTCGTCCCGCACAAGACCTTCCAGGGCAACCACCCGACCAGCACCATCCTGGCCGCCGAGCTGACCCCCTCGGTGCTCGGCCAGCTGGTCGCGCTCTACGAGCACAAGGTCTTCGTCCAGGGCGCGATCTGGAACATCGACTCCTTCGACCAGTGGGGCGTCGAGCTGGGCAAGGTGCTCGCCAAGCGGATCGAGCCGGTGCTGCTGACCGGCGAGGGCGCGGAACAGCTGGACAGCTCCACCGCCGAGCTGGTCGCCCGCTACCGCGCGCTGCGCGGCCGCTGAGCCCCGGTCGGGCCGTCCGCTCCGGCGGGCGGCCCGGTCCTGCTTCCTTGTTCGCCGGCTCGCGGTTCGCGGTTCGCGCGGGAAACGCCGAGAGGCCCCTCGCTTTCGCAAGGGGCCTCTCGGCTGTCTGTGCGCCGCCAGGGACTCGAACCCCGGACCCGCTGATTAAGAGTCAGCTGCTCTAACCAACTGAGCTAGCGGCGCCTGCTGACAGAGAAGACTTTAGCAGCGCCCGGGGTCCGCGCCAAAATCGAATACCGGCCGTCCGCCGTTCACCCTCCGGTCACGGCCGCCGCGCCGGCCGGCACCGCCGCGGCCGGCTCCCGGGCCGCCCGCACGCACGCCCACAGCACCACCGAGGCGCCCGGCAGCCACGGCTCCCGGTCCTCCGGGGCGACGATCCACCGGCCGGAGCCCAGCCCGGGGGAGTCCGGGCCGTTCACCATCCGCTGCACCGGCGGCACGGTCACCGCGTCGCCCTTGCCGTGGCACAGCAGGGGCGGCACGTCCCGGGCCCACTCCTCCCAGGCCAGCAGCCGGCGCAGCCGGGGCCCCGCACCGGGCTGGACGAACAGCAGCGTCCGCCCCCGGTAGGAGGCGACCGGCCCGCAGCCGGGCCCGGAGGCCCACAGCTCGTCCAGCACCCGGCGGCCGAACAGCGACGGCATGCTGATCACGTCGAAGGCGCGCCCGCAGGGCAGCACCGAGGGCGCCCACGGCCGGGCCTCCCAGAGGGCGCGCATGCTGCGCGGGTACTCGCTGGCGGAGGCGAGCCAGGCCTCGCCGGCCACGGTGACGTACTCCACCGACTGATACGTCCAGATGTCCACGGACAGCAGCCTGTGCCGTCCGGGGGCAGGACGGGAGGGAAAGCACGGTTTGCCGGACAGGACGACGGGGAACGGCGTACCCTTCCCCGCTCGCGCATATGCCAGCGGCGGATGCCGGGGCGCCGGAGCAGCGGGTGCCTGGCGCTCCGGCGCCTTGTGCCCGGCGGCGCTCAGTCCTCGTGGCGGCGGGGCTGGAGCAGCCCGCGGCCGTACTCGATCATCTTGGCCGCGTAGTCGGGGGTCCAGTCCGCCCGCTGCGCGATCTCGGCGTCGGACAGCGCGTCGAAGCGGCGCGGGTCCGCCAGCTGCGCGGCGGCGACCGCCTGGAAGTCGGTGGCCCGCTCGGCGGCCGTCCGGAAGGCCAGGGCCAGCTCGGTGGAGCGGCGCAGCAGCTCCGTGGGGTCGTCGATCGACTCCAGATCGAAGAATCGTTCCGGCTCCGGCTCGGCGGACTGCGGCTCGAACAGCAGCTGCACCGGACGCAGACGCCGCGCGGGGTCGGCCTGACCGCCGTGGTCGGACGCCTTCGTGTGGGAGTCGGGCATGGACGGACACCTCCGGGTCTCGGTGGGGGTGGGCGGCGGCTGCTCCGGGCCGCGCCGCACGGCCGTGGCCGCCGTCCATTGTCGCGCGGCGGCGGCCGGTAACGGAACGGTGCGCGTGCGGGCGCTATTCCCCCGTACGCGCCGGGGTCGCGCTACTCCTTCGGGTGGTCGGGCGCGTGCGGTGGCGTCGGGGCGTCGGGGCCGTCGTTGTCCCGGGTGTCCCAGCGATCCACCACCCCAGGGAGAACCCATGCCCGTACGCAAGGGCCTCGCGGCCGGACTCCTGCTGATCACCCCGGCCCTCGGACCGGCCGCAGCACCTGCGGCCGGGGCCGCCGAGACGACCACCGTGGTGACCGGGCCGTGGAGCGGCCCGGGCGGCTGGTCGACGGCGACCTGCCCCGAAGGCTCCCACCTCACCGGGGGCGGCTACGCCTTCCGGCCCGCCGGCTCCGGGGACGCCGTCCTGGTCAACGCGCCGAACCCCGACGACCCGAGCACCTGGGCGGTGCGGGCCGGGCACGGGACCGTCCAGGCCTACGCCGCCTGCGAGACCGAGACCGAGACCGAGACCACGGCCTGATCCGCCCGCCCGGCCGCTCAGCCCAGCCGCTCAGCCCAGCCGCACCCGGTGGCCGCTCAGGTGGTGCAGCACCTGATGGTTGGCCTCCCAGCCGTCCGGAAAGGCGACCGGGACGCCCAGCTGGACCGGCTCGGTGGACGGGTGCTCGTCCAGCAGCTCGCCGATCCCGGCCCGGGCCACCACGATGCAGGCGTGCCGGTGCCGGGAGGCGAGTACGCACAGCCGGCCGGTCTCCAGGTGGAAGGCCGTCGCGTCGGGCCGTCCGGAGAGCGGGTGCAGCACCACCGTGACGTCGTACTCGCGGCCCTGCAACCGGTTGGCGGTGTCCACCGTGACGGCCGGGCCGGCCGCCTGGTCCACCGGGACGCCCACCTTGAGCAGGGCCGCGCGGACGGCCGCGGCCTGGTCCCGGTGGGCGGTGCCGACCGCGATCCGGTCCGCGGTGAGCGGGGCCTCGCCCTGCTCGGAGCGGGCCGTCAGCCCGCGCTCCAGCAACCGCCGGACGACGGCCGCGACGGCCGCCACCGCCTGCGGATCGGTCCGCACGGTGTGCCGGGCGGGCAGCTCCAGCAGCGCCCAGCCGTGCTCGGCGGCCCGGTCGATCGCGGCGTCCAGCGCGCCGCCGTCCGGCCGGACGGCGGCGGTCAGCCGGCGGTCGTCCGGGCCGGTGCCGGAGCGGAACGGCGTGTACGGGTAGAACGCCCGCGAGATCAGCGGCGCCGCGCTGGCCGGCAGCCGCCAGGAGACCGGCAGCCGGTGCGGCTCGATCTGCGGGTTGTGCGCCAGCATGGTGACCACGGCGCTGCTCGACGGGTCGTACGACAGGCCCGCCCACTGCTCGGTGCCGACCACGGTGAACGGGTCCAGCTGGCCCGGATCGCCGACGAACAGCGCCCGTTCGAACAGCCGGGCCACCGCGAGCAGGGCGTCCGAACGCATCTGGTACGCCTCGTCGACGATCGCGTGCCGCCACGGCGCCTCGGCCCGCACCCACTGCCACTTCGCCGAGGTGGAGACCACCACGTCGTGCTCGACCAGCTCGGCGACCTTGTCGGAGGGCGTGACGTTGGCGTGCTTCAGCACCTCCGGGCCGGGCCGGGCGTCGGCGGCGTGCAGCCGGCCGATCGTCAGGTCCGGCGCCTTCTCGGCGAGCCGGCCGACCAGGTCGTCCACCTGGCCGTTGGTCTGGGCGACGATCATCAGCCGCTCGCCGGCCTCGACCAGCTCCCGGGCCGCCCGCACCACCAGCGTCGACTTCCCGGCGCCGGGCGGGGAATCGACCACCACGCCGCGCGGGGCGCCGGCCGCCGGGTGGACGGTCGCGGCCAGGATCCGGGCCACGGCGGCGTCGGCGGCCGCGCCCGGTGCCTGCTCGGCGCTCAACTCGGCCATCATTCCCACTCCTCGGAGACGGACGGGGCGGGTACGGGGGCGGTGCCGGGCGGGCCGCCGTGCGTCCACGGGGTGTCGTCCGGCTCGGGCAGCGGCGCGGACTGGCGGACCGTCAGCTCGAACAGGGTGAAGGTGACCGGATCGCCGGGCTCGGGCAGACTGCCCGGCTCGGGCTCCTTCCTGCGCCCCATGCCGGACAGCAGACGCAGGGTGATGGTGCCCCCGGCCGGGTCGACCGCCGCGATCTCCGCCTTCTGCGGGGACCGGCCGCCGCCGGCCTCCGGCTGGGGGGACCCCCACACCCGGTGCGCCTCCCGCCCGAGATCCGCGTGCGGGCGGTCGGCGGTGCGCAGGGTGATCAGCGGGCGCGGCTTGGGGGAACGGCCGGTGGTGTCGTAGTCCGGCACCACCTCGGTCACCACTCCGCTGAACGCCTCGCCGGACAGCCGGTGTTCGGCCATCGCCAGCGGATCGTCCAGCGCCTCCTGGACGTCCAGCCGGGTCTGCTCGCGCTCGCGCTGGGCGAGCTTGCGGGCGGCCGTGACGGCGTCGTCCTGCCGCGGCTGCGGCGGCTCGCCGGCCGCCAGCCGGTCCCGGTGGCCGGTGTAGGACCAGCGGTCGCCGGTCCAGCGCTCCGCCAGGTGCCCGGCGGGCGGCAGCCCGCGCAACAGGTCCAGACCGCGCCAGACGTCCCGCCAGGTGGGCAGCAGCACGGCCGCCAGCACCTCGCGCAACTGCTCGACCGCCGCCCGGACGGCCGCCCGGGCGCGCTCGGCGGCGGCCTCGTCGCGCTGCTCGGCGCTGTGCTGAAGGGCGGCCGTGGCGGTGTCGTAGCGGGCGATCGCCGGGGCGAGCACGAACTCGTCGAAGCGCGGATCGGTGGCCGGGCCGGCCGGCGGGTGCAGCAACTGCCCCCGGTCGTCCCGGGCGGACTCGGCGCGCTCGGCCGCCTCGGCACCGGTCAGGCCGCCCGGCGGGGCGTGCCAGGCCAGGTGGGCGGCCAGGTGCTGGTCCTCCAGGTGGCTCTGGCCGGTGGCCCAGTGCCGGGCCAGCAGGCCGGTCATCGGCAGCAGCAGGCTGGTGCCGGGCACCTGGGCGCGGTCGGTGAGGTGGGTCAGCCAGCGGCCGAGCAGCGGCACCCGCACCGGCGCGGGGTACGGCCCCGGCTCGTCGTCCTCGACCGTGCGGCGGAACCTGGTGGAGCGGCCGAGCAGGGCCAGGTGCCGCACGCCCGCGCCGTTCGGCACGATCAGCTGCGGCGCGTCGGCGCACAGCTCGCGGAACACCTGGGTCTTCTCGCCGGTCTCCGGGTCCTTCTCGGAGCCCTCGATCTGCTCCACGTCCTCGGCGAAGGACTCCAGGTACGGCAGCAGGTCGGCGGCCAGCTCGGCCAGGAAGTCGAACCGCAGGGTGCGGTTGAGCGGCTGCGGCACCAGGTGCAGCCGGGGCGCGTCCCGGTCGGTGCCCAGCAGCACCGCCAGCGGCGCGCCGGCCTCACCGGCGGCCGTCAGCGGCACGACCACCATCGGGCGGTCGGACAGGTGCCGGTGCCGGACGGTGGCCAGCGGCTCGGCCCGCCCGCTGCGGACGGCCTCCAGCCGGGCGAGGGTGGTCAGCAGGCTCATGCGCGCGCCCCCGCTTCGGGCCCGCCGCGTTCGCGCACGGCCGTGCTGCGCCCGCTCATGCGTGACCCGCCGTCGGGGCCTTGCCCAGCGCCTCGGCGCGCAGCGCGGCCGCGTAGGCCAGCCGTTCGGCGGCCTCGTCCACGTCCACGTCTGCGTCCGCGTCGGCGTCGGCGTCGGCGGTGTCAGTGTCCAGGCTGATGCCGGCTTCGGCGGCGGCCAGGGCCCGCGTCACCGTCCGGATGCTGCCCAGTTCGCCGCGCACGCCCCGGCCGAGCTGCTCGACCCGGTCGCCGCAGCGGGCCTGGGCGCGGCAGTGGAAGCCGAGCTCGCAGGTGGAGAGGCAGTCCGGGCCGTACGCGGCGGGCACCGCCTCGACCGAGGCGGTCAGCTCCTCGGCGGAGCGGGCCGGCACGCCCTCCTCGTCGGCCGCCAGGTCGAAGTCGGTGCCCGCCGGCAGCTCCGCCAGCAGCCGGTCGATGCCGGTCATCCGGCTCAGCTGGCGGCGGGTGGTGGCCAGCTCGCGGCGGACGTCGACGGCGACGGCCGTCGGCCGGTTGCCGAAGTCCTTCGGGCAGACCAGCAGCACGCTCGACCGGGGGCTGCCGGGCAGCCGCTGCTCGGTGTACGGGTCGTCGGTGAGCGGGTGGCCGGCCAGGGCGGCGGCGGTCCGCTGGAGCGCCAGCACGTACACGGCGGCCTGGCGGGCGGCGGCGCCGACCTTGGCCGGGTCCGCGCCGCCGTCCAGCACCGGGAAGGACTTGATCTCGACCACCGTGCACCGGCCGCCGTGCACCACGACCGCGTCCGGCTCCAGGTAGGCGGTGCCGCCGGCCACGTCCAGGCGCAGCATCGGGTGGTCCAGCAGCGTCCAGGCGTCCGGGTCGGCGGCGGCCCGGGCCAGCGCCTCGACCGTCCGGTCGGCCCGGACGGCGGGCCCGGAGCGGTGCAGCAGATCCGGCACCTGCAAGGGGGTGCCGCCGTCCGCCGGGACGCCGAGGTGGCCGCGCAGCGGCTCCAGCAGCGCGGCGTAGTCGTCCGCCTTCAGCCGGGACTCGAAGATCACGCCGCGGGCGATCGCGAACGGGGACTGCCCGAAGGGCGCGGGGCGGCCGAGCCGGGCGGCCAGCGTCGACTTGTCCACCCCCGCAGCGTCGAGCACGGCGCGGCGGTGGCAGCCCGGATTGGCGGCGAGCGCGGCGAGGGAACGGGCGTTCAGGCTGCGCTGCGGCGCGGGACCGCGCAGTTCGGCGAGCCGCTGGGCGAGCGGCTCAGCGTGCCCGGTGGACGGGACGTTCGTCGAGACGTTCATGGTGCGGCCCAGTGTCGCACCCGGGTCCGACAATGCGGTGCGGACCGGCCTGTTCCGGCCTGAACCGCGCGTGCGTGCCGGATGGGGGACACCTCGCGCCCCGGTCGGCCCGGGTGTCGAGACCGTTCCGGACCGGAGCCGCCTCCGGACCGTTTCGATCCGGAGCCGCCTCCGGACCGTTTCGGACCGGCCCGCGATCGTGCCCGCCGTCCGGGTGAGGGATCATGGAACCCGGTGCTCAAGGGTGAGACCGACCGTTGCCACCACCCCGCTGCGAGGAGCCTGTCATGCCCGCCCGAATCGTGCTGGTCCGCCACGGCGAGACCGAATGGTCGGCCACCGGCCGCCACACCGGCCGCACCGACATCCCGCTGACCGAGGAGGGCCGGGCGATGGCCTGGGCGCTCGGCGCCCGCCTCGCCAAGGCCCCCTGGAACGGGATGCCGGACGCGCTCGTCTACACCAGCCCGCTCGGCCGCGCCAAGGAGACCTGCGCCCTGGCCGGCTTCGGCGACCGGGCGGTGGAGCGCCCGGAGCTCCTGGAGTGGGACTACGGCCAGTACGAGGGCCGCACCGGCGCGGACATCCGTGCCACCGACCACCCCGGCTGGCTGATCTGGCGCGACGGCGTGCCCGGTGGCGAGAAGCTCTCCGAGGTGGCCGCCCGGGTGGACGCCTTCCTCGCCGGCCTCAACGAGGAGCACGGCGTCCCCGAGCCGGACACCACCGTCATGCACTGCGCGGACCGGGACGTCGTCCTGTTCGCGCACGGCCACCTGCTGCGCATCCTGACCGCGCGCTGGCTGGGCCTGCCGCCCGAGTTCGCCCAGCGCTTCAAGCTCGGCACCGCCGCGCTCTGCGTGCTCTCCTGGGAGTACGGCGCGCCGGCCGTGGAGGTCTGGAACGACCTCTCCCACCTGGAGGGCCTGGCCGCCGGTCACTGACGGACCGTCAGGAGCCGCGCCTCAGGCGGCCGCCGCCTGGTCGTACCCGGTCAGGAAGTGGCGGACCTCGGTCACGGCGGCGTGCGGGCGCAACCGTTCGGCGGTGTCCGCCAGCATGCTCCGGATCCGGGCCGAGCGGACCTCGCCGAACAGCGCCACGGCGGCCGATCCGTGGTGCGCCGCACCCGCCAAGTCGCCCCGGCCGAGCCGGTCGTGGGCCAGCTCGGCGGTGTACAGCACCCGGTTGCGGACGAAGTGCGGCTTCTGCAGGGCTATGGCCAGCGCGGCCTGTTCGCTGGCGCGGTCCCAGTCGCCGAGTGCGGACCAGCACTGCGACTGCAGGCCGGCGATCTCCGCCTCGCCGAAGAAGGACATCCACTCCGGATCCCCCTCGGCGCGGCCGCGGTCGAACAGCGTGTACGCCCGGGCGAGCGCGCGTTCGCAGGCGGCGCGGTCCTGCAGCAGCGCCCAGCCGCCGGCCTCCCGCATGGCCAGCAGCGCGAGCAGCCGGGCGGAGTCCAGCTGGCGGGCGGCGACCTGCCCGGCCTGGGCGGCGCGCAGCGCCTCGCGGGGGCGGCCGGCGTCCCGGGCGAGGAAGGCGCTGTTGCAGAACACGTGCGCCTCCAGTGCGGCGTCGCCGGCCATGCGGGCGGTGGCGAGCGCCTCGGCGTAGAGCGAGCGGGCGTCCGCCAGCCGGTTCGAGTCGTGCGCCAACCAGCCCACCGAGATGGCGAGTTCGCCGGCCCCGGCCTGGAGTCGGCGTTCGGTCTCCGCGCTGTACTCGCCCTCGTTGAGCAGCAGGTAGGCGGTGCGCAGCGACTGCCCGGCGCGTTCGAACAGGGTGTCGCCGCCGTGCGCGTCGTCGGCCAGCCGGATCTCCCGGACGGCCTGCTCGACGCCGAGCACCTCGGCGGCGCCGACCTTGCGGGGTGGCGGTACCGGCCCGGGGCGGCCGGGCACGAAGGCGCCGGGGCCGGGCTCGAACAGCACCGGCGCGGCGGGGTCGGCGGCGGCACCGCCGGTGGCCGCGGCGGCGGCCACGGTCGGCCGGTCGATGCCGATCACGGTGGCCAGCGCGGTCGGGCCGCCGGCCAGGAACGTACGGCGACGCACGTCGTCGTTCTCCTCGTCGAGATAGGGCGATCCATCAGGCCCCCGGGGTGCCGCGACGGCCCTCGGCCACGGGGGCCTGTTCGGAGCGGCTGGATCCGCGTACGGCGAGGCAGCGTACGGGAGTTGAGTGGAGAGTGGTGAGCGCGGGGCGGGCGGGGGTGGGAACGGTGGGTGGAGCGGGGGGGCTTGGGCCCTCCCGCCGGCGCCGTCCGCCGGGCGGCGGCGGACGGCGGTCCGGGGGGAGAAGCCGAGTTCGGTGAGCGTGCGGTCCGGCCACATGTGCCGGAAGACCCGCTCGTAGGCGTAGTTGGGGCAGCGGATCTCGCCGGATTCGACCCGTCCGACGTAGCGGGCGTCGCAGGACACGTGCTCCCCGATCTCCCGGGCCGCCCGGCGCACGGCCATGGCGAACTCGCCGGGTGAGCGGTTGCCGCGCAGTGCGCGCATCACGGCGTTGGGTGACGGGCGGTTCGGCTCGGCCGGTGGGGTGGCTGCCATGGTGCGCTCCGTGGTCGTGCGGAGGGTGGTGGTGCGGGCGCGCGGCCGGCGGCGCCGGAGGTGCGCGGGTGTCGGGTGCGGGGGCGAAGTGCGGGTACGGTCCGGGTGTCGGCACGGTGGTGCGCGACGGTGCGGGAACGGCCCGGTGTGGCCGGTGGGGTCGTCGTGACCCGCCACCGACAGTACCGGGCGTGACCGGTCGACCACAGCCGGTTTATGGGAGATGTGCCCCCAATTCGGTATAAAGCGGGCGTGGTTGCGGGTTATCCGCCATGAAATGCCATGCCTTGCTGTAAGGCGCCCCGTGGCCTGTGAGGTGTCCGCCGCGTTGTCCTGATACGTGGAAGCCCAGGCCGTCGCCCCGGCCTGCCGTCCGTCCCCGCGGCCCCCACCTCCCGGGCGGCGGCGCTTTTGACCCGACGAGGTAC
Organism: Kitasatospora sp. NPDC058478; assembly: GCF_042720345.1. NCBI lineage: Bacteria > Bacillati > Actinomycetota > Actinomycetes > Kitasatosporales > Streptomycetaceae > Kitasatospora > Kitasatospora sp. NPDC058478. The sequence goes on from NZ_JBHXML010000064.1 coordinate 32,575, forward strand.
AGGAGGGCCCATGATGGCCACCGGACTGTCGCAGTACCGACCGGCCGCCGGCGGCGTGCTCGCCGGCGCCGCCCCCGCCCTGCTCCCCGACCCGGCCGACGACCGGATCCCCGGCCGGGGCCCGGTCGAAGGCGGACGCGCCCCCCGCGGCGGTCGGCACCCCGGCCACCGCCTCGGCCCCGGACCGGACCAGGACACCCTCGTCACCAGCTGCGACACCGTGACGGTCGCCCTGCGGCACGGCTTGGAGGCGGTGGACATCCTGCGGCTGCGCAGGGCCTGCGGGGCCGTCCTGCAGAGCCGCAACGGCAGCACCGTCACCTTCCTCGTCCCCGTCGGCACCAGCGAGACCTGGCACCTGCCAGGCAGCTCCTGTACCGCCGGCGCCCTGCTGCCGACCGCCACCGACCCGCGGTGGGTGATGCCCCCCTCCGGCGCCGCCTGCGCCGCCCGCCCCACCGACGCCTGGGTGCTCCGCTCCGCCCTCTGCGAGGCCGCCTGCACGCTCACCGCAGGCGGCCTCGGCCCGTTCTAGCGGGCGTGCCGTGCGGATCCCGCCGGGCCCGCGAGCCTGGCCCGCCCCTCCGGCCGGATCCACCTGGCATGCCCCCGGACCTCCCGGACCTCCCTGACCTCCCTGACCAGCGAGGCCGCCCCGCCCGGCGGCGATAATGGCGGTCATGGGACGAAGCAGCAGAGCAGCCCGGGGCGCGGGCCGCGGCACCGAGCGCGACACCGGGCCGGACGTCACCGGCCCCGGCGGCCGCACCCACGCCCAGGGCCCGCTCACCCGCCCGGTCGGCTCCGGCCTCGCCGAACTGCGCCCCGACCGGGACCGCCCCGCGGCCTGGTCGCTGCTGATCGACGGCGCCCCGCAGTCCATGGTCGACCTCGCCGACCCCACCCACCTCGGTTTCGAGTACCAGCGCCGGCTCGGCCACCTGATCGACCTGGTCGCCCCGTCCGGCCGCCCGCTCACCGTGCTGCACCTCGGCGGCGGCGCCCTCACCCTGGCCCGTTACGTCGCGGCCACCCGGCCCCGCTCCCGCCAGCAGGTCGCCGAGATCGACACCGCGCTCACCGAACTCGTCCGCACCGAGCTGCCGTTGGAGCGCGGCTGGCAGATCAAGGTGCGCGGTGCCGACGCCCGCAGCGTGCTCGAACGCACCCCCGAGGGCAGCGTCGACCTGGTCATCACCGACGTCTTCTCCGGCGCCCGCACCCCGGCCCACTGCACCACCGTCGAGTTCACCGCCCTCGCCGCCCGCGCCCTCGCCCCCGGCGGCTGGTACGCGGCCAACATCGCCGACGGCTCGGCGCTGCCCTTCGCCCGCTCCCAGATCGCCACCCTCGGCGCGGTCTTCCCCGAACTGTGCCTGGTCGCCGACCCCGCCGTCCTGCGCGGCAAGCGCTTCGGCAACCTCGTCCTCGCCGGCGCCCACGCACCCCTCCCGATCGCCGACCTCACCCGCCGCGTCGCCTCCGACGCCGCCCTCGGCCGGGTCGAACACGGCTCCGCCCTCACCGCGTTCGCCGCCGGGGCCGTCCCCGCCACGGACGCCACCGCCGCCCCCTCCCCGGCCCCGCCCCCGGGCGTCTTCCGCTGACCACCCCGAGGGGTTGCCCCCGGGCGTGAACGTCCGCGGCCGGCGCTGGAACCGTCGCCAGGAGCGTGAGTCCGGTCAGTGCCCGCGCGGCAGGCCGCGGTGCTTGCACATGGCCGCGCCGGTCAGCAGCAGCCCGGCGGCGATCGGCGCGAGGACGGCGGTCGCGGTGGCGGAACCGTCGCCCACGGCCGTCACCGTGGCGGTGTCGGCGAGCGCGAGGGTTTCGGACGGCTGGGCGGGTGCGCCGGGCCCGACCGGCAGGGCGGTGGTGGCGCCCGTCCGGTCACGGCTCGTGGCGGGTCCGGCCGCGCTCCGCCCGTCCGGGGCGGTGGCCTCCTGGACCGGGGGCGCGCCGGCCGCCCCGGACGGGCGGGCGGTGGCGGCCGGCGCGGCGGAGCGGACTCCGGTGGCGCCGGGCCGTGCGGTGGCGGGCAGTTCGGCGGGCCCGCCCTCCCGGGAGGCGTGGGTCTCGGCGGGGCGGCCCTGGGCGGGGACGGTGTCGGGCAGGCCGGAGGCGATCGCGAAGGCGTCGGGGACGGCGGCCCGTTGCCCGGGCAGGGGGAGTCCGCCGGCTCGGATCCGGTCCTGGAAGACGCTGCCGACCGTGCCGGTGGCGCCGTCGATCCCGGCGTCGGGGACGGCGCCGGTCAGTTCCCCGACGAGCCCGGGGGAGGGGCGTTCGGCCTCCTCGGCCGCCGGGCGCCCGGGGTCGTCGGACCGCTCGGCCGACGGACCGTCGTACGCGGGCCGCCCGGCCTGGACGAGCCGGCCGGGCGCGGGCCCGCCGGCCAGGGTGCGGCGGACGGCGGGTCGGGTCTGGTCCGGCAGCGGGTCGGCGCAGGCGGCCTGCGCGCCGAAGCCCCCGAGTTGGGCGAGGAGGGCGCCGCCGGCGGCGAGGACGCGGGGCAGCCACCGGCCGATCGCGCGCCGTGCGCCGACGCCGCGGGGGGCGGGTTCCTGGGGCTTGGTCGCGTGATTGGCTCGCATGTGAGTTGAGAACGAGCGGACGGGTCGTGAGGTCACGCCCGCCGTCACGGACAGTCATCGCGCGGGTGGCCCCGGGCCGGGTTGCCCGGGGCCACCGGCCGTGGCGCGGTCAGGAGTTGGGGCGCAGGGTCCAGGTGACGGTCATCGCGCCGGTGACGGCGCCGTCGGCGCGGGTGATCTCGACGGTGACCGGGAACTCGGGGCGGCCGCCGGCGTCCAGCTCGGCGACGACCTCGGCGGCGGGGCGGCCGAGGACGGCGGTGGCGGTGACCTCGCCCATGGCGAGCTTCTTGTAGGCGATCTCGGCGTTCACCGCGAGCGGCACGGCCCGGGAGAGCTGGTCACCGAAGGCGGCGAGCACGATGCAGCCGCTGGCGGACTCGGCGAGGGTGAACATCGCGCCGGCGTGCGGTCCGCCGACGTGGTTGTGGTACGCGGGCTGGTCGGGCAGCCGCAGCACGGCGCGGTCCGGGGCGGTCTCCAGGTACTCCAGCTTGAGGGTGTGCGCCATCGGCACGGTGGAGTCGAGCAGCTGGCCGATCGAAGGTGTGGTCATGGCAGGAATGTTACTAGCCGGTAGCTTCTGGCGGCAGGCCTGCGCCGGGAAAACCCGAACCGCGGTGGAGAGTTGAGGGAACGCGAAAACGCCTGAGGGGCCGATCTCTCGAAGAGATCGGCCCCTCAGGCTCTGGGGTGAGTGACGGGACTTGAACCCGCGGCCACCTGGACCACAACCAGGTGCTCTACCAACTGAGCTACACCCACCATCTGTCCGGTCCGTTCCCGCTTCCGCGTTCCCGTTCCGACAGGAAGAACTCTACAGGATCCGAGAGGGTGCTCGCGCCAGGCTTTCGTCCGGGCGAACGCGGGCACCTCCCCGGGGCTCCTCGGGTCAGCCCTCCGGGGCCTGGTACTTCTCGGCGATGGCGCGCGCGGTGTCGGTGTCCGGTCCGGGCTGCGGGACGAACACCGCCTCGCGGTAGTACCGCAGTTCGTCGATGCTCTCGCGGATGTCGGCCAGCGCCCGGTGGTTGCCGCCCTTCTGCGGGCTGTTGTAGTACGCCTTCGGGTACCAGCGGCGGGCCAGCTCCTTGATCGAGGAGACGTCCACGATCCGGTAGTGCAGGTGCTTCTCCAGGGCCGGCATGTCCCGGGCGAGGAAGCCGCGGTCGGTGGCCACCGAGTTCCCGCACAGCGGCGTCCGGCCGGCCTCCGGCACGTGCTCGCGGATGTACGCGAGCACCCGCGCCTCCGCCTCGGCCAGCGTCACACCCTGCTCCAGCTCCTCCAGCAGGCCGGAGGAGGTGTGCATCGCGCGCACCACCTCGGGCATGCCCGCCAGCGCCTCCGCCGGCGGGCGGATGATGACGTCCACACCCTCGCCGAGGATGTTGAGCTCGGAGTCCGTCACCAGTGCCGCGACCTCGACCAGGGCGTCCTGGTCGAGGTCGAGGCCGGTCATTTCACAGTCGATCCATACCAAACGGTCATTCACACAACTCACCCTACGGCGCGATCACGCGCCGCGGGGACCGGCGGAGCCGAGCGGGGCTCCGGGGCACAGCCCTCGGCCTGGTGCTCCTCCGCGCCGCCGTGCGGGCCGTGGCCGTCCGGCCGCTCGCCCTCCCGCCCGGTCCGGACCGCGTGGCCGTCCCGAGTCGGACGGGCCTCGCGCGCCGCCCGGGCGCCGTCGGCCGCCGCCGCCCGGCCGCCCTGCGGACGGGCCTGCGGCACCCGCGCCTGCCGGCCCCGGAGCTCGCCCGCCCCGGTCGCCGGCTGCCCGGCGGGGGCGGGGGCCGGCACCCGGCCGGTCGCCGAGCCGTGACCGCGGGCGGAGCCCGCCGCGGCACCCGGCTCGTCCGCGGGCCGTTCGACCGCACTGCGGTGCCCCTGCCCCTGGCCGCGCGCCCCCGGCTGGGGGTGGCCGTCCTCCGCCGCCGCGTGCTCCGCGGTGCGCGGCGGACGCCCCGCCCCCGACCCGGCCTGCGGCGGCACCAGCGGCGACCGCACCGGACCGCGCCCCGCACCCTGCTGCCCGGGGTGCGGCTGCTGCGCGGCCTGCTGGTGCGGGTACGGCTGCCCGGCCCGGGCGTGGAAGGCCCGGTCGGCCGGCGTCCCGGCCTGCCCCGGACCGAACGGGCCGGGCTGGCCGTGCGGGCCCGGCTGCCCCGCCGCGGCCGGCGACGCGCCGTGCGGCAGCGGCTGGCCGTGCGGGCCGACCTGCGCCGGTGCGCCGTTCCCGGCCGGGAACGGGTACGCGGGCTGCGCGCCGTGCTGGCTGCCGTGCTGTGCGCTGTGTTGCGCGCCGTGCTGGCTGCCGTGTGCCCCGCCGAACAGTGCCGCGCCCGCTGCCGACCCGGCCGTGGCCGCCGCGTGCGGCAGGGCGCCGGGCAGCCGCAGGTCGCCGCCGTGCGGACCGGTCGGCACCGCCGACTGCGGCCCGGGCCGGCGCGCCCGGTAGCTGGTCCGGTACGCGGCCGGCGAGACCCCGAGCTGGCGGCGGAAGTGCCCGCGCAGCGCCACCGGGGAACGGAACCCGCACCGACGGGCGACGTCGTCCACCGACAGCTCCGAGGTCTCCAGCAGCCGCTGCGCCTGGAGCACCCGCTGGGTGATCAGCCACTGCAGCGGCGCGCTGCCGGTGAGCGTGCGGAACCGCCGGTCGAAGGTGCGTCGGCTCATGTACGCGCGTGCCGCCAGCACCTCGACGTCGAACTGCTGGTTGAGGTTCTCCAGCGCCCAGGTGACCACCTCGGCCAGCGGGTCGTTGCCGATCTCCTCAGGTAAAGACTGGTCGATGTACTGGGCCTGTCCGCCGCCGCTGCGACGGCTCGGGACCACCAGGCGGCGGGCCAGCGCGTTGGCCGCCTCGGCGCCGTGGTCGCTGCGCACCACGTGCAGGCACAGGTCGATGCCGGCGGCGGTGCCGGCCGAGGTGAGCACGTCGCCGTCGTCGACGAAGAGCTCGCGCGGGTCCACGTGCACCCGGGGGTAGCGCTTGGCCAGCGTCGGCGCGTACATCCAGTGGGTGGTCGCCGGACGGCCGTCGAGCAGGCCTGCGGCGGCCAGGACGAAGGCGCCGGTGCAGAGCCCGATGATCCGCGCGCCCTCGTGGTGGGCCTTGCGCAGGGCGGTGATCGCCTCGACCGGCGGGGGCTGCGAGATCGAGCGCCAGGCCGGTACGACGATCGTGCCGGCCCGGGCGAGGGCCTCCAGGCCGTACGGAGCGGAGAGGGTGAGGCCGCCGGTGGTGGCGAGCGGGCCGTCCTCGCCGGCGCAGACCAGCAGCCGGTAGCGCGGCACCCCGGCGTCCTGGCGGTCGACGCCGAAGACGGACAGCGGGATCGAGCTCTCGAAGATCGGGGCGCCGCCGAAGATCAGCACCGCGACGGTCTCCCGGCGTCGGCGGCCGGAGAGCTTGCGCGGGGCGGAGACCGTCATCGGGGTCGACGAGCCGTTCGCGCCCGGCCCGCCGTGGCCCAGCGGGCCGTGGCCGGGGGAGCCCAGGGGGAGGCCGGCGAGGGGGCCGCCCAGGGAACCGGTGGGGGCGCCGTTCAGGCCAGGGGCGCCGTTCGCGCCGATCGCGCCATTCGCGCCGATCGTTCCGCCCGCCCCCGGGTAGCCGGGATGGGCCGGGAAGTCGGCGCCGTAGGCCTGCGTCGGGCTGACGGTGCCTCGGCTGACGGCCTGTCCGGAGTGTGCCTGCTGGCCGCCGTGTGCCGACCCGCCGTGCACTGCTCCGACGTGTGCCGACCCGCCGTACGCGGGACCGCCGTACGCCTGCCCGCCGTGTGCCGCTCCGCCGTGCTCTGCGGCCGCCGCCGAGGTGCCCGTGGCGGCGGTGCCGGGGGAAGGCACTGTGGGGTACGAGGAGTGCGAGACGGCGCCCGGGGTGCCGGAGTTGCGGGTGGTGGCGGCGGTCGCGGAGGTGCCGGTGCTTCTCGCGGACCGAGCCGCGATACCGGCCGCCGCCTGGCCGCTGTCAGGACCCGCGTCGCTCCTGCTCACCCTGCTCAAGGCGCTCAAGCCCCCTCGGTGGTGTGGTGTGGGTGGTGCGGCACTGCTGCTCGCCAAGATCGAAATCTATCGGGTGGACCATTGCCGTTGTGACAAGTTCACCATCCGACGCTATGTCGACATGGCAATTTGGCGTGATGCATTCGATCACGAAGCGTGGCACCCGTCGACCCTTCTGGGAAGAGGGCCGGTGCAACGGTGGCTGGTTGTCGCGGGGCCGGTCCTGGGGCGTCCGGCCCGCGCGCGCCCGGTCGGCGGGTCTGGGCTGCGGATTTGCCCAAGCGGGAGGGATCGGCGCGAAATTGACCGAAAATCGGCGGTGCACGAGAGGGCGCACGAAATGAGCTCGTGCGCCTCCCAGGCTTCATCCGGCCAGGGCCGGGGCGGCGGAACCGGGGCGCGACCTCCGGGTTACCGTCCTGCCGTGAACACCAACAGCCGGCTCGAACAGGCCAACGACAACGCCGCCGCCTTCTGGCTCGCCCAAGCCCGCGTGCACGGCTGGCGGTTCCGCACCCGCCCGGGCCTGGCGGCGGTCCGCTGCGCCCGCACCCCGGAAGACTCGCACCGCTTCGTGGTCACCAGTCCGTACGTCGAACCAGCGCTGGTGGAAAGTGAGTTGGCGGACCTCCTGAAGGAGTGGGAGACCATCTGCTTCACCCTGGAGGACCCGTACGGCGCACTCGACCTGACCCGGTTCGGCGCCACCCGGATGCCGGTCATGCCGGTGATGACCCGTGAACCCGGCCCGGTCGACGGCGTCCCGGCCGTCCTCCCCTCGCTCTCGGAGGCGCACGGCGGCGGCTCCCTGACGGTCGATGAGGCGCTGGACGGCGATGCTTTCGCGCAGGTCGAGCGTGCGATCGTGGACGGCTTCCCGCTGCCCGCCCGGCAGCCCTGGACCCGTGGCGACGCGCTCCCGGAACAGCTCCTGCGCGAACCCGGGCTCCGGGCCTGGCTGGGCCGCGTCGACGGCGCCACCGCCGGCACCTGCCTCACCTACGACGACGGCCAGGCCACCGGGGTGTACTGGGTCGCCACCCTGCCCGACCGGCGCGGCCAGGGCGTGGCCCGCGCCGTCCTCCAGACCGCCCTGGCCCACGCGCACCCCGACCGCCCGGCCACTCTGGTCGCCACCTCGCTCGGCGAACCGCTCTACCGCAAGCTCGGGTTCACCGCGCAGGCCCGCACCTGCTGGTGGACCCGGACCTCCGTGCACGGCTGACGGCCGGGCCGCCCCGCGGCGGGGTCGTCGCTGGTTGCGGTGCGGGGCACCAGTTGCGGTGGGGTGCGGTGCGGCGGGGTGCGTGAAGGGCGTGCGGTGCGTGTGTGGGGCGGGGTGTGCGAGGTGGCGCGTTCAAGCGGGGTGCTACGGGGCGGCCGCCGCCGGCGCCACGGCGAACGTGGTCCGCGCGGGCCCCGCCCCATCCGCCGCCGTACGGACGGCCGTTGGGTGCGCCACCGCGACGGGGCGCAGCACGCTCGCCCCCGGGTCCGTAGCCGGGCCCGCGCCCGGGACCAGGCCAGGACGGCTGTCGGCGACCACGGCAAACTCGCCGGTGCGGTTTCGGACATCCGACCCCGCCATCGAACCACCGGGGGCACTGGCCGTTCCGGCGTTCACGGCAGCAGGCGCGAACGGGCCGTCAGGGGCGGATTCTGTCGGCCGTGCGCCGGTCCGCGCGCCGAGGAGCGCCCCCGTGCGCACCGACACCCCGGTGGACCGCCGCTGGACCGGCCCGCCCGCGCGCAGACCCGGCCGGGCCGACGGTGCGCCGCGTGCGGCGAGCACCTGGCCGACGGCCTCCGGCAGGCCGGCCGCCTTCAGCGTCGGCCGGTAGCCGCTCTCGGCCCAGGGTCGGCCGTGGTGCAGCCAGACGCTGCGCAGGCCGGCCAGTTCGGCGCCGGCGATGTCCGCGGGCGCGTGGTCCCCGACCATCCAGGTGTGCGCGGCCCACGTCCCGGTGGGTACGACGCCGCACCGCTGGGCGGCTATCTCGAAGATCAGCGGATCCGGTTTGACGCAGTCGGCCTCCTCGGAGATGACCCAGCCGTCGACCAGCGGCCCCAGCCCGGTCCGCCGGATCTTCTCCAACTGCGGCCGGGTGCCGCCGTTGCTGACGATGCCGAGCGTCCACCCGGCCGCCCGTGCCGCCTGCAGTGCGTCGACGTGTCCGGGCGGGCAGTGGATGTGGGAGTTGATGCCGTGTCGGTAGTGGGCGAGCAGGAACTCGGTGGAGACGTCCAGCCCGTAGCGGCGCCGGACGGCGGACAGTACGGTGCTGCGCGGCACGTAGCCGCCGCCGTCGAGAGTGACGAACCATTCGAGGTCTCCGGGCGGCAGGTCGCGCTCGGACAGAAAATCCTGAGCCCAGGCCCGGAAAGCGGCGTCCCTGGGGAGCAGCGTGTTGTCGAGGTCGAACAGGAGCAGGGGCATGCCAAGCATGGTGCCAGCGGCCGCGCCTATGCACCTGGCAAATGCCAGACCACGTCGCGAAGCCGTACGTAGTGGCTGAAACGGGTTCCAGGACCTGGCGTACGGGTGGGTCCGGGCGGGCCGGCTGAGGCTGGCGGGGCGTGACGGTTCGCGACGTGTCGCAACGGATCGTCGCCGATCCATGACAGTCCGGTCACGGTGTCCGGCAGGCCTGTTGCGTCGCCCGGTCCGCTCAGTCAAGCTCCAGGGAACCTCCTTTCTGGAGGGGGCGCGTGGCCTGCGGGCGGGGCGCACTGCCGACGGCGGGCGCATCCTCCTTTCGCGGGAACAATGCCGCTCCGAGGCCTCACCGCTGGGCTGGGCCTCACACCCGTCGTACTCTGAAAGGAACAGGTCACATACGGTGCTGCGCGGCGCAGACCGACGTCATCCCGTGGGCGGGCCTGCTGCCCGGGCGGCGTTGTCCTCTCCTGTCGGCCCCTCTCCCCTGAAGAGCCGTGAGCCATGGCTGGTTTTGAGTCCTTCCGACCGGTGGAGCCGGACGCGCCCCGCAGCGTGGGCGCAGGCGCAGGCGCAGGCGCCGGGGACGACGGCGGCCGCGCGGACCTCGCTCCAGCCGACGGGCACGCCGATGTATCGGGTCGCCTGCCCGCCAGTAGGCAGGCCGATGACCGAGCCGACGACCAGGTCGACGCCCAACCCGACGAGCCCGGCTGCGCACCGGCCGACGAGCGCGGGGGTGGGCGCAGGGGCGAGCGGGCTGATGACCGTGTCGACGAGCACGCCGGCGAGCGGGTTGTCGGCGAGCGGGTTGGCGACGCCGCCGCCCAGCGAGCCGACGCGCCGGCTGGCACCTCGGGTGTCGCTGGTGCCGCCGATCGCACCCCGGGCGCTGAGGAAGCCGGCCCGGGGCCGGGTGCTCCCCGGGGCCTCGTGCGTGCTCTGTGCGGCCTGGTCCGACGGGGCGGCCTCGCCCGGCACGACCGTCCAGGGCCTCGCCAGCGGCGTGGCGGGCACCCGGCCGACCCTGCAGGGTCTCCGGTGACGGGCCGCCTGGGCCCGGGCGCCGAGCGCCCGGAGGCGTCCGGCCTGCCCGGCGCGCACACCGAGTCGACGGCCCGGGACGCGTCCGCGCGCTCCCTCGACCCGGTCTTCCAGCACGGCGTGGTCGTCGGCTTCGACGGCTCCCTGTCGAGCGAGCGCGCCCTCGCGTACGCGGTGGGCATGGCGCGCCGTTCGCAGTGCGGCCTGGTGATCGTGCACGTCGCCAATCGCCTGCCCGCCACTGTCTGGGCAGGCTGTGAACCTCCCGTCTTCGTCGACCTCCCCGACCACCGGACCGAGGTCCTGGGCCTGGAGCTCGCCTGCGCGGACTTCCTCACCGGGGTGCCGTGGATCCTGATCGAGCGGGGCGGCGACATCTGCCACGAGATCGAGGAGGTCGGCCGCGAGTACGCCGCCGACGCGATCGTCGTCGGCACGACGCACGGCCTGCTCGGCAAGATCTTCGGCTCGGTCTCCGGACGGCTGGCGCGGCGGGCCAACCGCCCGGTGATCGTGATTCCCTGACGTTCCGTCGGGCGGCGCGTTTCCGCGCCCCCGGAGGCGTCTCCCCGTTGTCGGCCGATGAGGTCGGCCGCTGGTGTCGGCCGCCGATGGTGTCGACCGCCCCGCCGGCGTTGGCCTGCTCCTCTGCGTCGGGCGCTCCTCAACGCCGCCTGAGGAGCGGGGTGTTGCTCCGGTGGGGCCGGATCAGAACCCGGCGCCGATCTCCCGGGCGATGAGCATGCGCTGAACCTCCGATGTGCCCTCCCCGATTTCCAGGATCTTGCAGTCGCGCCAGAAACGGGCGACCGGGAACTCGTTCATGAAGCCGTACCCGCCGTGGATCTGGGTCGCCTCGCGGGCGTTGTCGACGGCGGCCTCGGACGAGTACAGCTTCGCGATCGCGGCCTCCTTCTTGAACGGTTCGCCGTGCAGCAGCCGGGAGGCGGCGTCCCGCCAGGCCAGGCGGGAGGTGTGGGCGCGCAGCTCCATGTCGGCGAGCTTGAACTGGATGGCCTGGTTGGCACCGATCGGCCGGCCGAAGGCCCGGCGCGTGCCGGCGTACTTGACGGACTCGTCGACGCATCCCTGGGCCAGGCCGGTGGCCAGGGCCGCGATCGCGATGCGGCCCTCGTCGAGGATCCGCAGGAACTGGGCGTAGCCTCGGCCACGCTCGCCCAGCAGGTTGGCCGCGGGGACGCGGCAGTCGGTAAAGGACAGTTCGCGGGTGTCGGATGCGTTCCACCCGACCTTCGAGTACTTCTTCGATACCTGGAACCCCGGGGTCCCGGTGGGCACGATGATGGAAGAGATTTCGCGCGTTGGCGAGCGGAATTCGCCTTCTTCACTCGAACGAGCGATCGGTTCCGTGAGTGCGGTGACGGTGACCAGACCGGTGATGTCCGTGCCGGAGTTGGTGATGAAGCACTTGGTGCCGTTGATGACCCACTCGTCGGTGGTCTCGTCGTACCGCGCGGTCGTGCGGGTCGCGCCGGCGTCCGAGCCGCCCTCGGGCTCGGTCAGGCCGAAGGCGCCGAGGAGTTCGCCGGAGGTCAGCCGGGGCAGCCACTCGCGCTTCTGCTCCTCCGTCCCGAACCGGTGGATCGGCATCGCGCCGAGCGAGACGGCCGCCTCCAGGGTGATCGCCACCGAGGAGTCGACCCGGGCGAGTTCCTCCAGGGCGATGCCCAGCGCGAAGTAGTCGCCGCCCATGCCGCCGTACTCCTCCGGGAAGGGCAGGCCGAACAGGCCCATGCGCCCCATCTCGCGGACGATCTCGTACGGGAACTCCTCCCGCTCGTAGAACCCGCCGATCTTCGGCGCCACCACGTCCTGGGCGAACTCGGCGACGGTGCGCCGCAGTTCCTCGTACTCGCTGCTGAGCCGGTGGTCGAACACGGTGATCCTCCTGGAGCCCGGCCGGGGTGGCCGCGGGCGTGAGCGGGACGACCGGCGTCCGTCTGACGGTGTGACGGTCGCACGGTGTGGTTGGACGATGAACGTGGTGCCTGGTGCCTGGTGCCGGCCGCGGCCGGGATTCCGCGCGGCCGGCACCGGGGAGCGGTGGTGGGGCGGGGTCAGCCCCGGGCGGCGCCGAGCAGCGCCTGGACGGTGCGGGACGGGCTCGGACGGCCCAGCCGCTCGGCCATCCACCCGCTGGTGGCGACCAGCGCGCGCAGGTCGACCCCGGTCCGGATGCCGAGCCCGTGCAGCATCCACACCAGGTCCTCGGTGGCCAGGTTGCCGGTGGCGCTCTTCGCGTACGGGCAGCCGCCGAGGCCGCCCGCCGACGCGTCCACCGTGGTGACCCCCTCGCGCAGGGCCGCCAGGGTGTTGCTGAGCGCCTGGCCGTAGGTGTCGTGGAAGTGCACGGCGAGCCGGTCGGCCGGCACCCCGGCCCGCGCGAAGCCGGCCAGCAGGGCGCCGACCTGCCCGGGGGTGGCCACGCCGATGGTGTCGCCGAGGCTCAGCTCCGCGCAGCCCATCTCCAGCAGCCGCACGCCGTACCCGACCACCTGGGAGACCGGGACCGGACCTTCCCAGGGGTCTCCGAAGCACATCGAGAGGTAGCCGCGGACCGCCAGCCCGGCCTCGGTCGCCCGCGTCACGACCGGGCGGAACATCGCCATCGCCTCGTCCGCCGAGCGGTTGAGGTTGCGGCGGGCGAAGGTCTCGGTGGCGCTGGCGAACACCGCGACGTCGGTGGCGTGGTGGGCGAGCGCCCGGTCGAGGCCGCGTTCGTTGGGCACCAGCACCGGCAGCCGCAGGCCGGGGTGGCGCTCCGGCAGGCCGGCGAGCCGGGGCATCAGTTCTTCGGCGTCGGCCAGCTGCGGAACCCATTTCGGGTGGACGAAGCTGGTCGCCTCGACGGTGCGCAGCCCGGCGGCCGCGAGCCGGGCGATGAACTCCGCCTTGACCTCCACGGGCACCAGGGAGCCCTCGTTCTGCAGCCCGTCGCGCGGTCCGACCTCGTGGATCCGGACCTCCTCGGGCAGGCCGGGGGCGCGGACGGGGTCGGGCAGGCCCAGGTCCAGCGCGTCGGGCTCGCGGGCGGGTGCGGTCATGACCGCACCCCGGCGGGCGCGGGGGCGGCCTGCTCGTCGGCGCCGTCCCCGGCCGGGGCGACCACGACCAGCAGTTCCTCCATCGCGACGGTGGCGCCCGCGGTGGCCCGCAGCTCGGCCACCACGCCGTCGTGCGGGGCGGCGATCACGTGTTCCATCTTCATGGCCTCCAGCACGAGCAGGGGCTGGCCCTTGCGGACCGTCTCGCCCGTCGTGGTCTTGACGACGGTGACGGTTCCGGGCATCGGGGCGGTCAGGGCGCCGTGGTGGGCGGCGGTTCCGGCGGCGCGCTCGCCCACCGGGTCGTGGGCGTGCAGCGACCAGGCGTCGCCCTCGATGCCGAGCCAGGTCACCGGGCCGGCGGCGGGGCCGGGAGCGGCGTCGGTGGCCAGCGCGAACGTGGTCTGCAGGCCGTCGACGGTCAGGTGCAGCCGGTCGGCGGTCCGGGTCGCGCGGGCCCGGTGGACGGGCCCGGCGCCGAGCCGGAGCTCGACCTCGCGGGTGAGCTCGGCGGGATTGTCAGTGGCATCGGCTACGTTGCCCGCAGTGATCGAACGGATGCGCACCGAGACCGGATCCTGGCCGGGGGTACGGAGTCGGTGGGTGGTCCAGGCGGGGGTGCCGCTCAGGCGCCAGCCGGAGGGAAGGGAGAAGGGGTCGGTCCAGCCGCCGGGGTCGGCGGCCGGGGTGAGGTCCAGGTGCCGCGCCAGCGCGGCCGCGTAGTAGAGGAGGTGGGCAGGTGGTGGCGTCTCGGCCGTCAGCGGGTCGGCAGTTGTGGCGTCGGCCTCGTGCGCGTCATCGGCCTCGTTGGCCTTGTCGGCCTCGCCGGTCTCGTTCGCGCCGTTCGGCGCGTTCGCCGGGGAGTACGGCGAGGAGAGCAGGGCGGGCTGCTGTTGGGCCGTCTGTTCCACCAGGCCGGTGTCCAGTCGGCCGGCGACGACCTCGGGGTGTGCGAGCAGCCGTCGCAGGAAGCCGGTGTTGGTGGTGACGCCCAGGATGCGGGTGTCGGCCAGCGCGGCGCGGAGCCGGCGCAGCGCGGTCGGGCGGTCGGGCCCGTACGCGATGACCTTGGCGAGCATCGGGTCGTAGGCGCTGGTGACGACGGATCCGGGGGCGACTCCGGAGTCGACGCGCACGCCCTCGCCCTGGGGCTCGTCCAGGACGAGGATGCGGCCGCCGGTGGGGAGGAAGTCCCGTTCCGGGTCCTCGGCGCAGATCCGGGCCTCGATGGCGTGGCCCAGGAAGGAGATGTCGGACTGATCGAAGGAGAGCCGTTCGCCCGAGGCGATCCGCAGCTGCCACTCGACCAGGTCGAGTCGGGCTGAATCGTCGCCGACGGCGACGGCGAGTTCGGTGACGGGGTGTTCGACCTGGAGGCGGGTGTTCATCTCCATGAAGAAGAAGTCCCGCACCCCCTCGGTGGAGGCGGTGGCGGGGGAGTCCGGGTCGATGCCGGGAACGATGAATTCCACGGTGCCGGCCCCGGTGTAGCCGCAGGACTCCGCGGCGCGGACGGCCGCGGCGCCCATCGCGGCGCGGGTCTCGGCATTGAGCAGAACGGAGGGAGCCTCTTCGATCAGTTTCTGATGGCGGCGCTGGAGGCTGCATTCGCGCTCGCCGAGGTGGACGGTGGTGCCGTGGGCGTCGGCGAGCACCTGCACCTCGATGTGGCGCGGCCGGTCGACCCAGCGTTCCAGCAGCAGGGTGTCGTCACCGAAGGCGGTCCGGGCGACGCGGCGGGCGGCGGCGATCTCGGTGGGCAGGTCGGCGCGGTCCCGCACGAGGCGCATGCCCTTGCCACCGCCTCCGGCGGACGGCTTGAGCAGGACGGGGTAGCCGATCTCCTCGGCGGCGGCGAGGAGATCCCCGTCGGTGGGCGCGGTGGCCTGGCTGCCGGGGACCACCGGAACGCCGGCGGTTCGGACGGCTTCCTTGGCGTTGATCTTGTCACCCATCAGCTCGACCGCACCGGGAGGAGGTCCGATGAAGACGAGGCCGGCGTCGGCGCAGGCGCGGGCGAAGCCGGCGTTCTCGGCGAGGAAGCCGTAACCGGGGTGGACGGCCTGGGCCCCGGTGCGGCGGGCGGCGGCGAGGATCTGGTCGGTGCGCAGGTAGGTCTCGGCCGCCGAGCTGTCGCTGCGGTCGGCCGGGCCGAGCCGGACGGCGACGTCGGCCTCGCGGACGTGCGGCGCGTCGGCGTCGGCGTCGCTGAACACGGCGACCGAGCGCACGCCGAGCCGCCGCAGGGTGCGGATCACCCGGAGGGCGATCTCGCCGCGGTTGGCGACCAGAACTGTGTCGAACATGGGAGGCGTTCCTCCGGGTCGAGGGGAGCCGTACGAAGGAGGTGGCGGCGGGGTGGCGGCGGTGGAGAGGAGGGCGCCGGCCCGGGTGCGCCGGCGCCGCGGGAGTCACGCCCGCAGGAGCGGGGTCACACCGACAGGAGAGGAGAGGTCGCGTGGGAGGGGGCGGGTCACACCCGCCGGGGCGGGGTCACATCCGGAAGACCCCGTACGGGCCGGGCGGCGGGAGCGGGGCGTTGGCGCAGGCGGTGAGGGCGAGGCCGACGACGGTGCGGGTGTCCATCGGGTCGATCACGCCGTCATCCCAGAGGCGGGCGGTGGCGTAGTAGGCGTTGCCCTGGCGCTCGTACTGCTCGCGGACGGGGCGCTTGAACTCCTCCTCCGCCTCGGCCGGCCACTGCTCGCCGTGGGCCTCCAACTGGTCGCGGCGGACGGTGGCGAGGACGGACGCCGCCTGCTCGCCGCCCATCACGGAGATCTTCGAGCCCGGCCACATCCACAGGAAGCGAGGTGAGTAGGCCCGGCCGCACATCGAGTAGTTGCCGGCTCCGTACGAGCCGCCGATCACCACGGTCAGCTTCGGGACGCGGGTGCTGGCGACGGCGTTGACCATCTTGGCGCCGTGCTTGGCGATGCCGCCCGCCTCGTACTGCCGGCCGACCATGAACCCGGTGATGTTCTGCAGGAAGAGGAGGGGGATGCCGCGCTGGTCGCACAACTCGATGAAGTGGGCGCCCTTGAGGGCCGACTCGGAGAACAGCACGCCGTTGTTGGCGACGATGCCGACGGGGTGGCCGTGGATCCGGGCGAAGCCGGTGACCAGGGTCGCGCCGTACTCGGCCTTGAACTCGGCGAACCGGCTGCCGTCGACCAGCCGGGCGATCACCTCGCGCACGTCGTAGGGCGTGCGCGGGTCGACCGGGACGGCCCCGTACAGGCCGGCCGGGTCCACGGCCGGCGGCTCGACCGGGGTGAGCGGCCACGGCCTGGCCGAGCGCGGGCCGAGCCCGGCCACGATCGTGCGGACGATGGAGAGGGCGTGGGCGTCGTCCTCGGCCAGGTGGTCCGTCACCCCCGAGGTGCGGGAGTGCAGGTCACCGCCGCCCAGTTCCTCGGCGGTGACCACCTCTCCGGTGGCGGCCTTCACCAGCGGTGGCCCGCCCAGGAAGATCGTGCCCTGGTTGCGGACGATCACGGCCTGGTCGCTCATCGCCGGGACGTACGCCCCGCCGGCCGTGCAGGAGCCGAGCACGGCGGCGATCTGCGGGATGCCCGCGGCGGAGAGCCTGGCCTGGTTGTAGAAGATCCGGCCGAAGTGGTCGCGGTCCGGGAAGACCTCGTCCTGCATGGGGAGGAAGGCGCCGCCGGAGTCCACCAGGTAGACGCAGGGCAGCCGGTTCTCCAGCGCGACCTCCTGGGCGCGCAGGTGCTTCTTCACGGTCATCGGGTAGTAGGTGCCGCCCTTGACGGTGGCGTCGTTGGCGACCACCACCACCTCGCGCCCGGCGACCCGGCCGATGCCCGCGATCACCCCGGCCGCGGGCGCCGCCCCGTCGTACATCCCGTCGGCGGCCAGCGGGGCCAGTTCCAGGAAGGGCGAGGCCGGGTCGAGCAGGGCGTCCACCCGGTCGCGGGGGAGCAGCTTGCCGCGCGCCGTGTGCCGGGCGCGGGCCCTGGCGCCGCCGCCGAGGGCCGCCGCGTCGAGCTTCTCGCGCAGCTCGGCGACCAGGGCCCGGTGTGCCTCGGTGTTGGCGCGGTAGGCGGTGGAGCCCGGGTCGACCGCGGTGCCGAGCCGGGGCGCGGGAGCAGCGGCTCCCGGCGGTACGGCACCCGGCGCCGCCGTGGTGCCGGCCGCTGCGCTGCCATAGACGCCGGTGGGTACACCAGCGGTTGAGATGACCATTCCCAAGAGCTCCCTTGCCCTCGGCACGAGGCGGGCGGCCGGATGCGGTGCGCCCATGGACCCCACGTTAATTAACGTTAACTTACGCGCCCAGGTTAACGGCCGATAACCCCACTGTCTACGATGGGCAGCATGCCGAACGTCCCCGCAGCCTCCGCGCTCCCACGCCGCGACCAGATCCGTCGGGAGGCCGCGCGACTCTTCGCGGCCCGGGGTTTCCTCGGGGTGGGTGTGGACGAGATCGGCAAGGCCGTCGGCATCAGCGGCCCCGGGCTCTACCGCCACTTCGCCGGAAAGGACGCGATGCTCGCCGATCTGCTGATCGGCATCAGCGAGCGCCTGCTGGAGGAGGGGCGGCGCCGGGCGGGGGGCGGCGACGGTCCGGCCGCCGCGCTGGACGCGCTGATCGGCGGCCACGTCGACTTCGCCCTCGACGACCGCGACCTGATCACCCTCCACGACCGCGAGCTGCTGAACCTCAAGGAGGAGGACCGCCGCACCGTCCGCCGGCTCCAGCGCGGCTACGTCGAGCTCTGGGTGGGCGTGGTCCGGCAGGTCTATCCGCAGCTGACGGGCCCCGCCGCCGAACCGGTGGCCAGGGCCGCCGTCCACGCCGTCTTCGGCCTGATCAACTCGACCCCGCACAGCCTCGGCCCGGGCCCCGCCCAGGACGAGCGCTCCGGCCTCCAGCGCGACGGCATGGCCGTCCTGCTGCACGCCCTCGCCCACGGCGCCTTCGCGGCGGCGGCCGAGTCGGCGTCCGCGCAGCCCTGAGTCCTGCGCACCCGGACGGCCCGCTCGGCAGTCCAGGCCCAAGGTTGGCGCTTCGGCTCCGAGGCCGGAGGTCTAGGACCAAAGGACGGCGCCCGCCCGCCCCGGGCCGCTGGGCCTTCGGCGGCCCGTCCGCGACCCTGGAGGCAGGCGACCCCGGAGGCGGGCGACCCTGGAGGCGGGCGGGTCGGCGGGCCGTGCGTTCGTTCGGCCGGGAATCACCGCAGGCCGCAGGCTGTTGGCCAGTCCGCCGGACCGGACGATCCGGGCCGCCCCGGCCCGCTCCGGCCCCATCCGGGCCGGAAACGCCATGGCGGCCACCCGACGAAATGGTTAGCATCCCTAAATATGCCTGAGACTCACGGATCCACGGTGGAGCAATCCCCGAGCGGCTCACCGGCCCCCGGCGCGAGCCCGCAGCCGGACGGCGCCCACCCGCAGCCGGACGGCAACGACCCGCAGGCCGTCGGCTGGCTGCGCCGCCTGGTCGGCTACTGCTGGCGCTCCCGCCGCAGCGTGCTGCTCGCCTTCGGCGCCTCGCTCGTCGGCATGGCCGTCACCTCGCTGGTGCCGCTGGTCACCAAGCTGATCATCGACGACGTCATCACCGCACACACCCGTTCGCTGGTCCCCTGGGCGGTGGTGCTGCTGCTCGCCGCCGTCGTCGTCTTCGGTTGCACCCAGGTCCGCCGCTACTACGGCGGCCAGCTCGCCCTGGACGTCCAGCACGACATGCGCAGCGACCTGTTCCGCTCGCTCGGCCGGCTCGACGGCCACCGCCAGGACCGGCTGGACACCGGCCAGGTGGTCGGGCGCGCGACCTCCGACCTCCAGCTGATCAACGGCCTGCTCTCGATGCTGCCGATGATGACCGGCTACCTGCTGATGTTCGTCATGTCGCTGGCCGTGATGGTCTGGCTCTCCCCGCCGCTCACCCTGATAGCCCTGGTGATGGCCCCCGCGCTGTGGTGGATCACCGTCCTCAGTCGGAAGCGACTCTTCCCCGCCACCTGGGCCGCCCAGCAGGAGGCGGCCGCCGTCGCGGGTGTGGTGGACGGCGCGATCGGCGGTGTTCGGGTGGTCAAGGGCTTCGGCCAGGAGGCGCAGGAGCTGGACAAGCTGGAGCGGGCCTCCCGCAACCTGTTCGCGGCCCGGCTCCGGTCGATCCGGCTCAACGCCCGCTACAACCCGGCGATGCAGGCCGTCCCGGCGCTCGCGCAGGTCGCGGTGCTGGCCTTCGGCGGCTGGCTGGCTGTCGACGGCCAGGTGTCGCTCGGGACCTTCGTCGCCTTCTCCACCTACGTCGCGCAGATGACCGGACCGGTGCGGATGCTCACCATGGTCATCACGGTCGGCCAGCAGGCCCGGGCCGGCGTGGAGCGCGTCCTCCAGCTGATCGACGAGCGCCCGCTGGTCCAGGAGCGCCCGGACGCGCTCACCCTGGACCTCACCGGGGACGGCACCCGCGAAGGCGCCGCCACCGGCGTCCGTGAAGGCAGCACCGCAGGCCCCCGCGCCACCGCAGACACCCGCGCCACCGCAGGCCCCCGAACCTCCGATGTCGCCCTGGAGTTCGACCAGGTCGAGTTCCGCTACGACCCCGAGCACCCCGCCCCCGTCCTGCACGGCCTCAGCCTGAAGCTGGCCCCCGGCGAGACCCTCGCCCTGGTCGGGGCTTCCGGCTCCGGCAAGTCGACGGTGGCGCAGCTGGTGCCGCGCTTCTACGACCCGGCGGCCGGCGCCGTCCGCCTCTACGGCCACGACCTGCGCGACCTCACCCTGGACTCGGTCCGGTCGGCGGTCGGCATCGTCCCCGAGGAGAGCTTCCTGTTCTCCGAGTCGGTCCGCACCAACATCGCCTACGGCCGTCCGGACGCCACGGACGAGCAGGTCGTGGCGGCCGCGCGGGCCGCCCAGGCCGACGAGTTCGTCCGCGCGCTGCCGGACGGCTACGAGACCAAGGTCGGCGAGCAGGGCCTGACCCTCTCCGGAGGCCAGCGCCAGCGGATCGCGCTGGCCCGGGCGATCCTCACCGACCCCCGGATCCTGCTGCTGGACGATGCCACCTCGGCGGTGGACCCGCAGGTCGAGGCGGAGATCCACGACGCGCTGCGTTCGGTGATGACCGGCCGCACCACGCTGCTGATCGCCCACCGCCGCTCGACCCTGCAGCTCGCCGACCGGATAGCCGTCCTGGATCACGGCCGGCTGCTGGACATCGGCACGCACGAGGAACTCGACGCCCGATGTCCCCAGTACCGGGCTCTGATCACCGACCCCGAGGCCGGCCGCACACCCCGGTCGTCCGAGGCCCCGCAGACTGTCGAGCAGACCTCTCCGCAGACCCCCGAGCGGCCCGCTGGGCAGCAGACCCCCGAGCAGCAGACCGCTGAGCAGGCCGCCGAGCAGACCGAGGCGCGGTCCGCCTCCGAGCAGGTCGACGGACCGACCCCCACGCAGGCCCCGGCCCCGGAACCCGTCGCCTCGCAACCCGTCGCCTCGCAACCCGCTGCCCCGGCTGCCCCCGACCTCCCCACCCCCGCCCTGGTCAAGGCGGCCCGCACCGCCGACCCCGACCTGCTGGCCAGGGTCGCGGCCCTCCCGCCGGCCGCCGACTCCCCGGCGGTCCCGCGCGCCGAGGCCGAGGCCGGTGACCCGGACTTCACCCTCCGCCGCCTGCTGCGCCCCTTCCGCGTCCCGCTCGCCCTGGCCCTGCTGCTCGTCGCGCTCGACGCGGCTTCCGGCCTGGTGCTGCCGGTGCTGATCCGGCACGGCATCGACCAGGGCGTCAGCAAGGCCCTGATGTCCGGGGTGGCCGTGGCCGCGCTCGCCGCGCTGGTGGTGGTGCTGCTGGACTGGTTGGTGCAGAGCGCCGAGAACCGGGTCAGCGGCCGTACCGGTGAGCGGGTGCTCTACATGCTCCGCCTCAAGATCTTCGCCCACCTCAACCGGCTCGGCCTGGACTACTACGAGCGCGAGCTGTCCGGCCGGATCATGACCCGGATGACCACCGACCTGGACTCGCTGACGTCCTTCCTGCAGACCGGCGTGGTCACCGCCGTGGTCAGCCTGCTGACCTTCGGCGGGATCTTCGCCGCGCTGCTGATCATCGACGCCGGCCTGGCCCTGGTGGTCTTCGCGGTGCTGCCCCTGCTGGTGATCGCGACGCTGGTGTTCCGACGGAAGTCCAGGGACCAGTACGAGCTGTCCCGGGACCTCATCAGCACCGTCAACGCCGACCTCCAGGAGAACGTGGCGGGCATGCGGATCGTCCAGGCCTTCCGCCGCCTGGACACCAACACGGACCGCTTCGTCGCCAGGGGCGTCGCCTACCGCGAGGCCCGGGTGCGCGCGCAGCTGTACATCTCGCTGTACTTCCCGTTCGTCCAGTTCCTCTCCAGCGTGGCCGCCGCGCTGGTGCTGATCGTGGGCGCGGCCCGGGTCGACGCCGGGACGCTGACGGTCGGCGCGCTGGTCGCGTACCTGCTGTACATCGATCTGTTCTTCGCGCCGGTCAACCAGCTGTCCCAGGTGTTCGACGGCTACCAGCAGGCTTCGGTGGGCCTCGGCCGGATCCGGGAGCTGCTGCGCACCCCGACCGCCACGGCCGAGGCGGCCGACCCCGTGCCGGTGCCCGAGGGGCTGCGCGGCGAGATCTCCTTCGAGGGTGTCGGCTTCGCCTACAACGGCGGTGCGGACGGCGCCCCGAACGTGCTGACCGGTGTGGACCTGCACATTCCGGCCGGGCAGACGGTGGCGCTGGTGGGCGAGACCGGCGCCGGCAAGTCGACGCTGGTGAAGCTGGTCGCCCGGTTCTACGACGCGACGGAGGGCACCGTGCGGGTGGACGGGGTCGACCTCACCCGCTTCGACCTGGCGCAGTACCGCCACCGGCTGGGCGTGGTGCCGCAGGAGGCGTACCTGTTCGCGGGCACGGTGCGCGAGGCGATCGCGTACGGCCGGCCCGACGCCTCGCCGGCCGAGGTGGAGGCGGCGGCCCGGGCGGTCGGCGCGCACGACATGATCGTCCGGCTGTCCGGCGGCTACGACCACGAGGTCGCGGGTCGCGGCCGCAACCTCTCGGCGGGCCAGCGGCAGTTGATCGCGCTGGCCCGGGCCGAACTGGTCGATCCGGACGTCCTGCTGCTCGACGAGGCGACCGCGGCGCTCGACCTGGCCACCGAGGCGGTGGTCAACCAGGCCGCGGACCGGCTCAGTGGCGGCCGCACCACGCTGGTCATCGCCCACCGGCTGACCACCGCCGAGCGCGCCGACAGGGTCGTCGTGCTGGACCACGGCCGGGTGGTCGAGGACGGTACGCACACCGAGTTGCTCGCCCGGGGCGGCACGTACGCCCGGCTCTGGCAGGCGTTCATCGCGGACGGCCACCCGGCGGTCGAGGCCGTCGCCGCGGGGTAGCCGACTGCCCGCGATCAGCCTGGCGGACCGTCGCCGGCGGCCCGCCAGACTGATCGTCAGGCGGCGATCAGCGAGGCCAGCAGTCCGGTGGCGTCGATCCCGTGCGGCAGGTCGCTGACCTGTCCGTCCCCGACCTCGACCACACGCCAGCCGGAGCCGTCGGCCCGGCTGGCGAGGTCGGTGGTGACGAAGCGGCAGCCGAGCATCCGGACCAGGGGGCGGACGCCGGTGAGGTCGGGTTCGACATCGTGGTGGGGTGCGTCGGGGTGCGGCCCGACCAGGACGGGTTCGCCGTCCAGCCACCACACCCGCGCTTCCATGGCCCGCCCGCTCCCACGGCCCGAACGGTCATCCGACCCTCCGCCCGATCCTTCCCCCGAGTCGTCGCCCGAGCTGCCGCCCGGCCCGTCGGCCGGCCGCTCGAACTCCTCGTACCGCCGCAGTACCACCCCGCCGGTCAGGAACTCGCCCTGGAGCTCGACGAACCGCGCCACCACCCGCCCGACGCTCGCCAGATCGGCCAACTCGGGGATGTAGCAGGCCTCGTGCCACTCGTGCTTGCGCGACTTCACGTAGTCCTTGACGATCGCCGGCCCGCTCCCGCCGAGCCGGGCCACGGCGGCCGCCAGCTCTTCCGGCCCGGGCACCGCGGAAGCGGCGGTGGGGATCCACGTGCTGGGCGGAGTCGCCCCCTCGAACACGTCGTACCAGCCCGGCAGTTCGTGTGCCGTCGCATAGCCGGCGGGGCTGGTCAGCAGGGCGCAGCCGCGCGCGGCGAGCGCGGTGGCGAAACCGGCGTAGCGGGCGGACGGAAGCATCCAGCCCCGGTACCAGAGCGGACCCCGGTCCTGCGGCACCCGCCGGACCGCCTGCTCGGCGTGCCCGGCGTGCCCGGCGAGCAGCGCGTCGTGGTCGACCAGGTGGTGCTCGCCGCCCAACTCCCGCAGCAGCCTGGCCTCCCAGGCGAAGTGCGGGTCGGGCCGGCGCGGGTTGAGCGGGTCGGCGGGGAAGAGGATCGCGGGTACGGGCATGGCCGTCAGGGTAAGGCCCGGGCGGGGCGGCGTCGGCGGCTTTCGGCGCGTCAAACCCGCTCGACGGCCCGGCCGGGTGCTGGGAGAGTGATCCGATGCGAAATCTGCTGAGACTCCGTACACGTGTCCCCCGGCAGGCGGCTCGCACGGTGGTCCTGGACGAGGACGGCTCGGTCTTCCTGCTCCGTTCGGACAACGACGAGGTCGGCGTCCACTGGACCATGCCGGGCGGCGGGCTGGAACCCGGCGAGACCCCGTGGACCGGCGCCCGGCGCGAACTCTGGGAGGAGACGGGCTGGAGCGACCTCGAACCGGGCCCGCTGCTCTGCACCTGGGAACACGACTTCACCTGGCACGGCACCCCGGTCCGTCAGCACGAGCACATCTACCTCACGGGCGGACCGCACCGCGGCCCGGTCGGTGACGTCAGCGCGGTGCACGCCGAGGACCGGATCCTCGACTGGCGCTGGTGGACCCCGGCCGACCTGGCGGACGAGCACGCCGACGCGCTCTGGCCGCCCCGGCTGCCGGAGCTGCTGGCCGCCGTCCGCGAGGGCTGGGCCGTCGATGGGCGCCCCCCGGTACCCGTCGACCTCGGCTTCATCCCGAACGCCCCGGCCACCCGCTGACGGCCACCCGCTGACCGTTCCCCGACGCACGGCCGACCGCGATCTCCTGACCGCCGTCTCCTGACCGTCACCTGCGGGCCCCAAAAGCGCGCTGCTACGGCCACACGCTGCTACAAGCGCACGCCCCTACGGGCGCCCGCCGCGTCGCGCCCGCCCGCCCGGGCCGGATTCCCAACCGTGCAGGTCCAGCTCCCGGTCGTGCAGCGCGCAGGGGTTCATCAGCACGGTCAGCTGCGCGTCGGCCAACTGCTCGAAGGCGAGCCCGGTGGCGGACAGCAGCTGCTCGGTCGGCACCGAGACGGCGATGGCGGCGCGCCAGGAGGGCAGCACGATCAGGCTGGTGCCGCGGCCGATCCGGACCGGTTCCGCCGTCACCCGGACCGGCGCCCGCTCCTCCGGGCGGCCGACGGCCTCGGACTGGTTCGGGCTGCCGCCGATCAGGATGCCGAGTGGTGTTTCGGCCCATGCCGCCTCGGGGGCGGCGGCCGACGGAGCCGTCACCGCCCCGGTGCCTCCGATGAGTTCACCTGAACCGGGTGCGGCTGCCGCCCAGACCCCGGCCGGGAGAGCGGCGGAGGTCACGGGTGTCGTAGGTGCTGTCCCGATCGGTTCGGTCGCGGCCGTCTCCCGTGCGGCCGCCCCCTGCCCGGTCGCGTCGGCCTGCGGGTGCATCCGGCGCAGCCGGCGCGAGGGCGCGGGGCGCCGGGAGCCGGCGGCCCGGAGTTCCTCGCGCGCCGCGCGCAGCACGGGCACGGCCCGGTCGCCCTCGGGCGTGACGGCCGGCCGGCCGAACCTGCCGGCCCCGGTCCCGGTCCGCCCGCCCACGGCCTCGGCGCCGCCACCCGGAACGTCTCCACGGTGCTCAACATCCGCGCCGCCCGCGCCGCCTTCACGGACCTCGCCGTCCTCGCAGTCCCCGTCCTCGGCGCTCTCGCCCAGCAGCGCCCGGACTTCCGTAGCCGATCGCCGGCACGCGGCCGCCAGGTCGGCGACCGAGCGGCCTTGGGCGCGGGCGGCCCGCAACCGGTCGGCGAGCGCCGCCCGCAGCCGCGAGGTGGTCGGATCGTCCGCAGCCGCCTCGCCCCCCGCCGCCGCGAGTCCGCCGTCCCCCGCGACGTCCTCCCGTCCGCGTGGCTGCGGCACCGAGTCGTGGCGTGAGCCGCCGGCCTGGCGCGGCCCGCCGGCGGTGCCGGACGGGGCGGCGCCCGGAGTGCCGGCCGGGCCGGTCTCGGCGGCCGTCGTGATGGAGCAGCGTGCGGCGTGCGGGGGCGCGGATCCGGCGCTGTCCCCGGGCGGGCCGGGCAGGGACGGGTCGGTTGCGGCGGGGTGGAGCGAGGTCATCGGCACGGGCCCTTCGGCGGACGGTCCGGATGATCCTCCCGCACCGCGCGACCAGCTCCAAGCATCAATTCCGGGGGTGTGCGCGAGACCACTGCCCGCCCCTACACCCCGTGTCGGCTCAAGTGCCGGGCGCGACGAAGCCCTTGAGGTCGGCGAGCACCGCGTTGGCCGCCATGACGCCGAGCCCGAGGAACCAGGTCTCGTCCGAAACCGGCCGGGCCTGACCGGACTTGACCGCGCCGAGGGTCTTCCAGAGCGCGCCGCCGAGCACCGCGTCCTGGTTGGTGGAGCTGGGGCTGCCGTACACGCCGTAGAAGATCCAGTCGGCGTCGGCCTTGTCGATCTGTTCCGGGCTGACCTCCACCGCGAGTTCCTTGACCTGTTCGATCTTGGGCTGCGGCAGCGGGATGTCGGTGAGGATGGTGCCGATGAAGGACAGCTCGGCGTACAGCCGGGTCCGGCCGGGCATGAAGCGCAGCGGCGTGATGGTGGGCCGCTTGTCGCCGAGCTTGGCGCCGATCGCGGTGGCGGCCGCCTGGTACGCGTCGAGCTGGGTCTTGGCCTCGGCCTCCAGGCCGAACGGGCTGGCGTTGAGCTGGAAGTTCTGCTTCCAGGGGTAGCCGGGGCGCAGCGAGAAGACGGTCGGCGCGATCTTGGACAGCTGCGCGTACTGGTCCTGGGCGCGCAGCTGGCTGCCGAGGATCAGGTCGGGCTTGAGCGCGGCGATGGCCTCCAGGTTGAGGCTGTTGATGGTGCCGACGTTGGCCGGGTTGCCGGCCTTGTCCTTGAGGTAGGACGGCAGGGACTTGGAGCCGTCGGTGTAGACGATGCCGACCGGCTGGATGCCGAGTGCGACGACGTTGTCGAGTTCGCCGGTGTCCAGCACCACGACCCGGGTGGGCTTGGCGGGGATGACGGTCTCGCCCATGGCGTGCTTGACGGTGCGCGGGTAGACGCCGGGGGCGGCGTCGGTGCCGAAGCCCTTCATCTTCTCGATCACGGTGGCGTAGTCGTCGCCGCCCTGCTTGACCGACTTCTGGTCGGGCGATGCGCCGCCGGCGCCGGGGGTCGCGCCGCCCGAGCCGCCGTTGCCGCCCGAGCCGCCGGAGCTGCCGCAGGCGGTGAGCAGTCCGCCGAGGCCGAGGGCCGCCCCACCGGCGATCCCGGCGGAGAGGAACCTGCGGCGGGAGGGGGTGCGGGGGACGAGGACCAGGTCGTCGGGGTGGGGGGCCACGCGACGCTCCTTCGAATCGAGGTTAGGTGAGGCAAACCTATCCGAAGCACTCGAGGGGGGCGTAGTGGCCCGTCCGAGCCGAGGGTGAACCATCTCAAACCTTGACATAAGGGAGAAATTCTCTTGACCCTGATCCTTTGAAACCAAGGTACACCGCTTAACGCGCCGTTAATGCTGCACCTTGACGGCCTTCGCCGAGAACGAATCGAAGCAAGTGGTTTAGATCACCAAGGGTTGGTCTACTCAACCTTCCATGCTCGCGCCTAGGGTGCGCTGGTGTTTGATCAGCAGCTCTCAGAGCACGGAAGCAGCGGCCGGGCAATGGCGCCCGACGCTCCGCAGGGTGCCCCGGTCAGTGGCATCAGTGGTGGAGTCCCCGACCAGGGGACAGCTGGGGGAGCGGGGGACAAGGGTCTACGGGGCAACTCGGTGGGCCTGCTGGGCAGTGTGGTCCTGGGCGTTTCCACGGTCGCCCCGGTCTACTGCCTGACCGCGACACTCGGGCCGACCGTCACCGCGGTCGGCGTCCAGATGCCCGCCGTGTTCCTGGCCGGCTTCCTGCCGATGCTGCTCGTCGCGTTCGCCTACAAGGAGCTGAACAAGGACTTCCCGGACTGCGGCACGTCCTTCACCTGGACGGTCAAGGCCTTCGGCCCCCGGGTCGGCTGGATGGCCGGCTGGGGCCTGACCGTCGCGACCATCATCGTGCTGTCCAACCTGGCCGGGGTCGCGACCGACTTCCTCTACCTGATGCTCGGCGAGATGACCGGCAGGAGCTGGGTCGCCGAACTCGACCAGAACCAGGCCGTCCACCTGCTCACCGTCGTCCTGCTGATCGCCGGCGCCACCGCGATGAGCTACCGGGGGATGACCGCCACCAAGTGGTTCCAGTACAGCCTGGTCGGCCTCCAACTCGCCGTGCTGGTGCTCTTCTCGGCCATCGCCATCGGCAAGGCCGCCGCCGGCGACCTGCCCGACTCGATCGGCTTCTCGTTCTCCTGGCTCAACCCGCTCCAGGTCAGCTCCTTCAGCGCCTTCACCGCCGGCCTGTCGCTGTCGATCTTCATGTACTGGGGCTGGGACACCTGCCTCACCATGAACGAGGAGACCCTCGGCAGCACCAAGACCCCCGGCCGCGCCGCGATGGTCTCCATGGTCACCCTGGTCGGCTCGTACCTGCTGGTCGCGATCTCCGCCCAGATGTTCGCGGGCGTCGGCTCCACCGGCTCCGGCCTCAGCAACCCGGAGACCTCCGACAACGTCTTCGCCGCGCTCGCCCGCCCGGTCCTCGGCTCGCCGTGGAGCGTCCTGCTCTTCCTGGCCGTCGTCGCCAGCGCCGCCGCCAGCCTCCAGACCACCTTCATCCCGGTGGCCCGCACCCTGCTCGCGATGAGCGCCTACCGCGCCGTGCCGCCGCGTTTCGGCGCCGTCCACCCGCGCTTCCGCACCCCCGGGTACGCCACCGTCGCGGCCGGCATCGCCACCGCCGTCTTCTACGTCGGCATGAGCCTGATCAGCGAGAACGTCGTCCAGGACACCATCCTGGCGCTCGGCCTGATGATCTGCTTCTACTACGCGCTGACCGCGTTCGCCTGCGTCTGGTACTTCCGCCGCTCGCTGCGCACCGGCCCCCGCGACCTGTTCCTCAAGGGCATCGCCCCGCTGCTCGGCGGCGTGCTGCTGAGCGGGGTCTTCCTGCAGACCCTCACCGACGCCTGGAGCCCGGACTACGGCAGCGGCGCCGTCTTCGGCATCGGCTCGGTGTTCGTCATCGGCGTCGGCATCCTGCTGCTCGGCGCCGTCCTGATGACCTGCTACGGGCTGGCCCGGCCGGAGTTCTTCCGCGGCGAGACGCTGCGCAAGGACACCCCCGCGCTGGTCGTCGAGGACTGAGAGGACCGGGAGGACCGGGAGGACCGGGAGGACCGGGAGCGCCGAAAACCGACCACGCCGCCGGGCATCGACGCTATCCTCGACCGCATGAAGCTTTACGCGGGCCAGTGCTGGTGGCCGTCCTGAGGGACGGCCACCCCACCCGCTCGACCAGGGCCGTCCGGAATGGACGGCCCTTTCGCGTTTCCCACGGAACGGGCCCCCGCCCCGGACGGCCGCCACCACCGCCGTACCGAGGAGAAACCCGATGACCACCGTGACGACCGCGACCAACGCGACGACCCCGACGACCTCGACGACCCCGTCCGTGGCCACCACCGCCACCTTCACCGCCGACCCGGCCGGCCACCGCGTCCTCACCGGGGACCGCCCCACCGGACCGCTGCACCTCGGCCACTACTTCGGCACCCTGCACAACCGCGTCCAGCTCCAGAACCAGGGCGTCGAGATGTTCGTCGTGATCGCCGACTACCAGGTCATCACCGACCGGGACATCGCCGACCGGCTCGCCGAGCACACCGAGAACCTCGTCCTCGACTACCTCGCGGCCGGCCTCGACCCCGACCGCGCCACGATCTTCGCGCACAGCGCCGTCCCCGCCCTCAACCAGCTGCTGCTGCCCTTCCTCAGCCTGGTCAGCGTCGCCGAACTGAACCGCAACCCCACCGTCAAGGACGAGATCGCGCACTCCCGCCAGTCCGCCGTCAACGGGCTGATGTTCACCTACCCCGCCCACCAGGCCGCCGACATCCTCTTCTGCAAGGCGAACCTCGTCCCGGTCGGCCAGGACCAACTGCCCCACCTCGAAGTCGCCCGCACCATCGCCCGCCGCTTCAACGAGCGCTACCCGCACGCCGACGGCGGCGCCGTCTTCCCCACCCCCCGCGCACTGCTCTCCGACGCCCCGCTGCTGCTCGGCACCGACGGCGGCAAGATGAGCAAGAGCCGGGGCAACTCCGTCCCCCTCGGCGCCACCGAGGACGAGACCGCCCGGATCATCCGCGGCGCCAGGACCGATGCCGACCGCCGGATCGACTACGACCCGGCCAACCGGCCCGAGGTCTCCAGCCTCGTCCTGCTCGCCGCGCTCTGCCAGGACCGCGCACCCGAGGAGATCGCCGAGGAACTCGGCGACGGCGGGGCCGCCGCGCTCAAGCGCACCGTCACCGACTCCGTCAACGAGTACCTCCGCCCCCTGCGCGCCCGCCGTGCCGAACTCGCCGCCGACCGAGGCCACCTGCGCCAGGTCCTGCGCGACGGGGCCGAACGCGCCAACGCCGTCGCCGACGCCACCCTCGACGAGGTCAGGAAGGTGATGGGGGCGATCTGAAGAACCGCCCCGCACCGTCGGGGCACCTCCGGCGCACCTTCGGCCCGAAGACGTCGGCTCGCGGACATCGGCCCGTCGAAACGGGGGCATATCGTCACCGGGCGGCCTCGACCACACCGAGGCCGCCCGTACCCGGCCTCCCCCGAAAGGCGTCCCGGCCCATGGACCAGCACCCGACCACGTCCGGCCAGGGTCTGACCCGCCCGCCGCACCTGCGCCCCGGCGACCACATCGCCGTCGTCGCCCCCAGCGGCCCGATCGACTCCCAGCGACTCACCGACGGCTGCGCGATCCTCCGCTCCTGGGGCCTGCGAGTCACCGTCGCCCCGCACGTCCTCGACGCCCACCCCACCCTCGGCTACCTCGCCGGCACCGACGCCGACCGCGCCGCCGACCTTCAGTCCGCCTGGCTCGACCCCACCGTCGACGCCGTCATCTGCGCCCGCGGCGGCTACGGCGTCCACCGCATGGTCGACCTGCTCGACTGGGACGCCATGCGCGCCGCCCCGCCCAAGCCGTTCATCGGCTTCAGCGACGTCTCCTCCCTCCAGGAGGCCTTCGCCCAGCGGCTCGGCATCGCCACCCTCTACGGGCCGATGAGCGCGGCCGGCTCCTTCATCGCCGACCGACCGACCGCCGAGCACCTGCGCCGCACCCTCTTCGAGCCCACGGCCACCACCGTGCTCACCTCACCGACCGCCACCGCCCTCGTCCCCGGCCGCGCCAGGGGCGTCACCGCGGGCGGCTGTCTCCACGTCCTCGCGGCCGAGCGCGGCACGCCCGCCGCCCGGCCCTCCTACGCCGGCGGCATCCTGATCCTGGAGGACGTCCACGAGCACCCGTACCAGCTCGATCGGCTCCTCACCCAGTTCCTGCGCTCCGGCGCGTTCGACGGGGTCGCCGGCATCGCGCTCGGCTCCTGGGACGGCTGCGGACGGCTCGACCGCGTCCGGGACGTCATGCTCGACCGCCTCGGCCCGCTCGGCATACCCGTCATCTGGGAACTCGGCTTCGGCCACTGCCCCTCCACCCTGACCGTCCCGCTCGGCGTCCCCGCCGTCCTCGACGCCGACGCCGGCACCCTCACCCTGGAAGTGCCCGCCCTCGCCGAGCGGTGAGGCCCGGGCCGGCGGTGAGTAGGGTGCGGCCATGAACGAGGACCGCCTCACCGCCCTCGCCCTCGGCTTCCTCCGGGGCCCGGGCAGCAACGCCCGTACGATCCTCGGACTTGCCGGCCCGCCCGCCGCCGGCAAGTCCACCCTGGCCCGGCACCTGGTCGCCGAGATCGAACGCGCCGAAGGCCCCGGCAGCGCCGCGTACGTCCCGCTCGACGGCTTCCACCTGTCCGCCGCCCAGCTGGACCGCCTCGCCCTGACCCACCGCAAGGGCGCCCCCGCCACGTTCGACGCCCACGGGTACGTCGCCCTGCTGCGCCGCATCGCCGCCGACCGCTTCCAGGACATCTACGTCCCCGACTTCGACCGCATCCTCGACGAACCGGTCGCCGCCCGCCACGTCGTCCGCCCGCACACCCGCCTCGTCATCACCGAGGGCAACTACCTCGCCTCCACCGACACCCCGTGGCCGGAGGCCCGCCGCCTGCTGCGCGAACTCTGGTACGTGGACACCGACGACGCCCTCCGCGAGGAGCGCCTGCTCCGCCGCCACCGCGACGGCGGCCGCGACGAGGCCACCGCCCGCCACTGGGTGACCGGCAACGACCACCCCAACGGCGAGTACGTGAAAGCCGGCCGCGCCCTCTGCACCCGGACCGTCCCCGGCAGCGGCTTGCCCGTGACGCCGGCCAGGGGTAGTGTTCTCTAGTCGCTCGGCAGGAAGCACCGGACACGCATCGGCGCGGACGGTCCCGGGGCGGCCAATCCTTTTGAAACACCATTTCCTGGTTCGGGCTGGGTCGCGTCTTGTCGCGGCTTGGTTCTTATTCGGCGTGTTCGTTTTATTGGATTGCG